>JANRKH010000044.1:0-24768 GCA_033763595.1 Rickettsiaceae bacterium | reverse complement strand
GATGCTCCAGGAGATACATATTCTTTAGTAAATCGCTTCTATCAAGATACTAAACAATATACTAGTTTACTTGGAAACAACGATTGCGAAGAATAGATTTGAGTGAGTCAGTCAGTGCTTAAAGGATTTTGTTGATATTTTGACATTATCTCTCTTTGCTTCTTTAATACGTAAGACTACCTTCTGTGCCTAGCTAACATTAGACCTATTCTAAAAATCCCTCGTTTCCTCAAGAGCAAGTCCTATTATTACGCAAGCAGCGCTAGAACTGCAAGGCTTATGAGATACACGGAGATCCTGTTACATCCGAAGGCGACACGATTTACTCTAGGAGCGGAGTTTTTAGGATGGGTCTATTCTATTCTGCAGTAAATGCCATGCAACCTTCGTTCAAAAGAAGTTTATTGTATTTTTTGCGCTAAAATCGTACGCTCTATGGATGATAAATCACTAACTAATTTAATTATACTAAAATCCTGCTCTTTGAGTATTCGTATAACCTCAATCGATTGAGATGCTCCGCATTCTAAAATAATGACCCCATTCTTTTTGAGAAATTCCCCAGCATTTTTTGCTATTATTTCATAGCATTCAAGACCTGTTTTACCCGAATAAAGAGCAAGATGTGGCTCGTATTTATCTACGTTTTTTTCAATATTACTATCTGTGTATGCAATATATGGTGGATTACAAGTTATAATATCAAATTGTTTTTTTTTGATACCCTGGAACCAATTTGATATCTGAGTTGTGACCAAATGGTTAACCTCGTGCTTTACTATATTTTGCTTTGCGATTTTTAGTGCTTCTTGCGAAACATCAGTTGCATGAACCGAGCATCCTGAGTTAATAGCTATACTGATAGCAATGGCGCCAGTACCTGTGCCTAGGTCTAGTATTTGGAAATCTTTGCTTGAAATAATATTCAGCGCTTCATCTACAATAATCTCTGTCTCTGATCTAGGTATAAGAGTTGCACTAGATACTATAAAATCAAGTCCATAAAATTCTTTATAGCCAGTAATATAGCTTATGGGCGTTCCTTCTGTTCTTTTTGTAATCGCAAGAGCAATCTGATCCATTTCTTGGTTGTTTGGTAAGTAATCTTGACTCAAGATGAACTCTTCGTGAGATAAACCAAGGCTGTTGCAAATTAAAATTCTCACCTCGTTTACTGGAAGTAATTTTGAATAATTTTGAGTGAGTGTTTTAATGGAGAATATTGTCATACTTGAATTGTATTACCAAGTCCCATTTTTAAATAGTTTCTTCTAGCATGCCGTTGACGTAGCCTATAGTAAAAATTCTTTACTTGCGCCTAGTAGCTTAATTGTTGGACTTGGTATTATTTATAACGAATGTAATAATTCGTGCAATATCTTTCCTATTTCTGCTGGGGATTTTGAAATCTTAACTCCAGCACTTTGGAGCGCTTCGAACTTACCCTCGGCAGTACCAGACCCACCTGAAATTATCGCTCCTGCATGGCCCATTCTTTTCCCTGGAGGCGCAGAAGCTCCGGCAATAAAGCTAACCATAGGTTTTTTTATTTTACTTGCCTTGTAAAACTGAGCTGCCTCTTCCTCCGCGCTCCCACCTATTTCTCCTATCATAATTATAGCATCTGTTTCAGGGTCTAATAAAAACATTTCTAAACAATCAATAAAATTTGTTCCGTTAATCGGATCGCCTCCGATCCCAATACAAGTTGACTGACCGAGCCCTACTGCTGTAGTTTGAGCAACTGCTTCATATGTTAAGGTGCCTGATCTTGACACTATGCCAACCCTGCCCTTTTTGTGAATGTGGCCTGGCATTATGCCTATCTTACACTCATCTGGTGTAATAACGCCTGGGCAATTGGGTCCTATTAGCCTTGTATTTGAGCCTATTAGCGCTCTTTTCACCCTTAACATATCAAGCACAGGGATCCCCTCGGTAATACAAATGACAAGAGATACTTTTGCGTATATCGCCTCAAGAATAGAATCAGCGGCAAATTTAGGAGGAACATATATAACAGTTGCATCAGCTCCGGTTTTTTTTACAGCTTCTTCAACGCTATTGAAAACAGGAAGATCAAGATGAGTGTGTCCGCCTTTACCGGGCGTTACTCCTCCAACCATTTTGGTGCCGTATTTTACAGCTTGCTCAGTATGAAAAGTGCCCTGAGCACCCGTTATACCTTGACAAATAACCTTTGTATTTTTGTTTATTAAAACTGACATAAATCTCTCCTATTTTACCGCCTCTACTACTTTTCTAGCGGAATCCGCTAGTTCATCTGCCGGAATGATATTTAGTCCTGAATTTTGTAGAATAGATCTGCCTAGTTCAAAATTTGTTCCAGCAAGCCTTACGACTAATGGCACAGATAGGCTGACTTCTTTTGCAGCAGCAACTATTCCTTCTGCTATAATATCGCATTTCATTATTCCACCAAAGATATTGACAAGAACTGCTTTTACTTCAGGATCTGATAAAATGATTTTAAATGCCTCGGAAACTCGCTCTTTATTGGCCCCTCCACCAACATCTAAGAAATTCGCTGGACTTCCTCCATAATATTTAATGATATCCATGGTAGACATAGCTAATCCCGCTCCATTGACCATACATCCAATGTTTCCGTCCATTCGAACGTAGCTAAGACCTGCATTTTGAGCTCTTAACTCATATTCATCTTCTTCCGATTCATCTCTCATCGCAAGAATTTCTGGCTGTCTATATAGACTATTATCATCAAAATTAATTTTAGCATCAAGCGCCAAGACAACTCCATCAGCTGTTTCTACTAATGGATTTATTTCAATTTGACTTGCATCGGATCCGATGAAGGCTTTGTAAGTATTTTCCACAATTTTCATCGCGTCATTCAAACCATCTCCTTCAAATCCAAGGCCAAATGCTATAAGTCTTGTATGAAAGGGTTGAATTCCAGTTGCAGGATCTACATGTACTTTGATTATTTTTTCCGGATGTGACTCAGCAACTTCCTCAATATTCACGCCTCCCTCAGTCGATGCCATTAGAGTAACACAGCTATTTTCTCGGTCCAGAACCACACTAAAGTAGTATTCTTTTTTTATGTCACATCCTGATTCTATGTATATTCTTCTCACAATTTGTCCAGCTGGCCCAGTTTGATGAGTTACAAGATTGATGCCCCACATTCCATGCGCTAATTTTTTTGCCTCTTCCTTAGTTTTTGCTAACTTTACTCCGCCGGCTTTACCTCTGCCTCCGGCATGAATTTGCGCTTTAACTACGTAAATTTTTGCATCAAGTGAATCTATTGCTTGGTCTATATCATCTTTTGTTAATGCAACGACGCCCTTGCCAGTTTTTACGCCGTAATTACTCAGAATTTGTTTTGCTTGGTATTCGTGGATATTCATATATAAATCCTTTTTTTCTTAGATTAGTATAGGATTGGTTATAGAGCAAGATATCTGGTCGCTGAAGAGTCCAAAAAAATTCGAGGTTTGACTATTTGTCGCACCTGATAAATTCTTGCATTTTTATGATTTGGTATTAGGCTCTGTATACATTTCTTTATGAAACTAGAGGGATCTATAAGAATTTGTACCCACAAGAAAACGTAAGTGTAATGCAGCACACATGGGGATCTGAGAACAAAAATAGACCTCTATTGCAAGTTTTATATAGAAATCTACACAGAACCTAGTTCAGCTTGTCTTCAAGTCTGTTTGCAATATATACAAGAATTAACACTATAATATAATATGTCATGGCTGACGTCATTAGAGGTATGATGTAATTATATTTTTGGTTTGCAACAATCTGAGCCCTTCTGAGTATATCCATCTCGCCAATTATAGAAATAATTGAAGTTTCCTTGAGCATGTTGACTAATTCATTCACTAATGCCGGAAATATTTTTTTAAGCGCTTGAGGTAATATTATATCCCTTAATATTAAATTATCATTTAGTCCTAAAGCTTTTGCAGCATCAAACTGACCTTGGTCCACAGAATTTATGCCGCTTCTTATTATCTCGGAAACATACGCGGCTGAATTTAGTGAAAGCGATAAGCAAGCCGCAAAAAATACACTAAGTTTTAGTCCGGTTATGGACGGCGTAACATAATATATTATGGTTAGCTGAATTAATAAGGGCGTACCCCTAAAAACAGAAGTATATGAATCTGCAAGCAATTTTACAAAGAAATTCTTGCTAAATTTAGAAGCTGCTAAAATCGTCGCAAATAAAAGACCTACAAAAACAGAGATAAATGTGTATTTAAGATTAACTAAAATACCCGCAATAATAAATATTATATCAGCGCCCCATTGATCAATAAAAGCCATATAACTCATGTCTTAATTACTACTGTGCGCCCCAAATAATCTTGGATTGTTCTCCTTTCTCTAGTGCTATAAATTGTGAAGATGCTAAACATAAAAAATAAATATCCAAAAGAACGTAAGATTGCCTGATCTATTGTTAGTTTTGAATAATTAATATCCGAAACTACTTTCATTTTTAGCAAAAATTTACCAGGAGTTGCGCCGAATCTTGCCAAAAAAAACACACTATATATCATGAGTAGCAAAAATTCGATTGATAGCATCAAGAATGTCATTTGTAAATACGAATTTAACGTGGCTGCATTTTTAAAAACATCAGAATTGATGATTGTTGATATTTCATCTGCTCTTGCTAATTCTATATTATTATGCACTAAAACATCAGAAAATATAAGCCTAAAGAGAATCAATCCTGCACTTTGAATAAAATAATGGAAGAAAAATGATAATATCATAGTGTCAATAAGCATAGCCATAACCCTTAATGGCACTGAAGGATATAGAATTTGTTTATGCATAATATTTTTTATTTTTATATTAGATTACACGGCCTTTTTCGCAAACTATCAACTAATACCAAATCTCTAGAATTAAATAATACTAGGAGCAAGTCACGAAGCCTACTCTCGTGTAAGCCTTTAGCGACGAGCTAGAAGCAAGTACTTAAAAATGGGATTTAGTATAATTCTGCCTGAGTTGTATGTACTACCTATAATGACAAATCCAATTTTTAAATGAACAGAAGCTTAAGCCAGCTACCAACTGCTATTCTCATATACCTTGCCCTTGGGGAAACATTCGTAAACTCAGCTTTTGCTCTTAAGGATTTTCCTGGTTTTAGAAGTATGCCTTTAAGATCCGCTCTATCTATTGTTAATATATTGTTATTACTATCAATTAAATTAAGCTGTACTAAAGGCGCATTAATGTTAGAGTTTGTTCTATTTGCTATCGAATACTCAACTATAACTTTTTTTTCATCCTTATGATAGTCATATGCTATTTCCTCGATTCGTACACCGTTTCCAGCGCACATCGGACCGCACATCCCAAAATTGTCAGTTATATCAGGATAAAAAAGCCATAGAGTTAGCAAAATTAAACTAGAAAAAATCACTGGAGCAATGTATAAGAAAGGGGGAATCGTTATAGGAATAATAGCTGGTAGGTTTGATCCAGTTACTATATTTTGCTTAAAACTTTTATTTGCAAGTATCTCATCCTTAGACGCTATCTCCTCAGGAACAGTTGCGTGCCAAATATTCTTACATTTTGAGCATTTAACTCTTCTACCAGTAGCTCCGATTTGTGTGGGTGCAACATAAAAACCAGCACTGCATTTAGGACATGAAATGATCATAATAAATTTACTTTTAAATAGGTTTAATAATTTGATCAACTAATTTATAACGTAATAATTTATAGTCGCAAGTATTATGAAAAAATATTTTAGTCAAATAGATGAAATTTGGGGCAATATCGATACAATAAACAAAAATAGGAATAGTGAGACATTTAAATCGGCCAAGAAGATAGTTAAGATTGTTATTGATGAGCTAGATAAAGGAAGAGAGAGAGTATGTAGCAAAATAAATGGAACATGGATAGTTAATGAATTAATCAAGAAAGCTATTTTCCTTTCCTTTATAATGCACAATCCTGAGCAATATGATTCTGGCATTTCTCAATATTTTGATAAAATTCGCCCTAAGTTCGGAGAAGGTTGGGACGAAGAAGCTTTTCTCCGGGAAAAAATTAGAATAGTGCCAGGGGCATATGTTAGAAAAGGCGCATATATTGGAAAAAACACTGTAATAATGCCATCTTTTATAAATATTGGAGCATATGTAGATGATTATACTATGGTTGATACATGGTCCACTATAGGCTCTTGCGCGCAAATTGGAAAAAACTGCCATATTTCCGGTGGTGTTGGTATAGGAGGGGTCCTTGAGCCTTTTCAAGCAAAGCCTGTCATCATAGAAGATAATTGTTTTATTGGGGCAAGAAGCGAAATCGCAGAAGGTGTATTTATTGAGGAAGGGTCAGTAATTTCTATGGGTGTGTATTTAAACGCTTCGACAAAAATTGTAAGAAGAGACACAGGTGAAATTATAAAAGGTAGGGTGCCTGCATATTCTGTTGTTGTACCGGGAAGCTTACCAGATAAAGATGATATATCGAAGCCTGCATTATATTGCGCAATTATAATTAAAACAGTAGATGCTAGTACAAGAGCCAGGACTTCGATCAATGAGCTTTTAAGATATTAATTTAAGGTCCGTCGTATGAAACTTTATCATCATATTTTATGTCCAAAATCAAGATTTGCTCGAGTATTACTTGAGGAAAAAAATATTCCAATAGAGCTAGAGTCAATTGAATATTGGCATGATGTTCAAAAGCACAAGTCTATTGATCCAACACTTGAGTTTCCAATTTTGCAAATAGATGCAGAAACAATAATTTCTGGCTATTATCCTCTTATGGAATATATTGCGCAAATTACCAATTCATTTTTAGGAGATGAAATTGATGCGCTGCAAATAGCACGAATTCGTAAAATTCTATACTGGCTTAATGAAAGATTTCACAAAGAGGTAACACACTATATTTTAAATGAGAAACTCTTTAGACTGTCGGTTAACGGAGCATTTCCCAGAACAGATTTCCTAAGGGCCGCGAGGATCAATTTTATACATCATTTAAATTATTTTGACACGCAAATGCAGAAATTTGGCTATTTAGCTTCTCCAAATTTATCAATTGCTGATATTAGTTTTGCATGTCATATTTCTGTATTAGATTATTTTAGTGAGATTAACTGGGATAGGTATTTATGGCTCAAAGAATGGTACGCGCCAATTAAATCTAGACCGTCATTTAGGAATATTTTGCATGATAGGATAAGCTTTATAAGTCCTCCCGCACATTATGATAATCTAGATTTTTAGAGAATATTTTCAAAAACATAACCTAATTTTGATATTTGACACAGTTAGCGGAACACTCCATTCTAGAGAGTTGGTATTATATAGCGCTTTGTAGTTTTTTGGAATATTTATGGGTAAGGGTATGCTCATGTAGTGGCTTTAGCTACTTGCCTTAGCATTATTTAATACCGTAAGGTTGGTATAAATTCTCTTCCAAATCTCTAACGATTATGATAATCTTGTGCTAATGTAATTTGACCAGTAATTGATAATGCAAGACATTTTATCGTGCGTGCTACCGATATTCTATTTGATGTTATTAGGATATTTTATAAAATTATTTTGGTTAAAAACCCCAGAGTTTTGGAATAATCTTGAGACTTTCTCCTATTATCTCTTATTTCCTTTATTGCTATTCAACTATATATCAACATCAAACCTAAGCGCTATCCATCTTGTTACACTTGTTTTTGCTCTTGGGCTCTCAACATCCCTTGTTGCAGTTGGGCTCATTGCCATACAAAAACATTATGATATTGATGGCCCGATATTTACATCCATTTTCCAGGGGGGCATAAGATATAATAGCTACATATTTTTTGGACTTGGCAATTCATTATATGGTGTGGATGGAATGGAAATTGTAGCATTTGTTGCAGCATATATGATTATATTTACAAATTTTCTTTCAGTTCTGGCATTTACGATGTATTGTCCTGTAAGTGAAATGGACGTTAGCAGGGAGCTATCGCAATGGGAAATATTTACTAAAAATTTCTTGTTGAACCCTCTTATTATTGCTAGTATTGTTGGCCTTATTTTTAATTATTTTGATCTTAACATTGTAACAAGCGTAAAAAATACTCTTCAATCAATATCTAATTCAGCATCAACTATAGGCCTAATATGTGTTGGCGCGGGGCTCAAATTTTCTTTTAAAAAAATCAATAAATTCGCGGTTTTATTATCATGCGCAGTAAAACTAGTTATAATGCCAACAGTAACCTTTATAATCTTGAAAATTTTATCAATTAACGGACTTGCTCACTCAGTCTGTATGTTATATAGCTCATTACCAACAGCGACTAATTCTTACATACTTTCTAAGCAACTCGGAGGCGATCCAGATACAATGACTTCAATAATCACTATGAGTATAATGTGCTCTGTCTTGTCTCTTGCTATTTTTACTTATATTTTAGCCTAAAATTATAAACATTACATCAATGACAAGCGACGAAATTAAAGTCTCGAAAGAACAAGCACTTGAGTATCATAAAAAAAACGGAAAGCCAGGCAAAATAGAAATTAATCCTACTAAGCCCTTGCTTACACAGTATGATATGTCTCTTGCATATTCTCCAGGTGTCGCACACCCATGCAACGAAATCAGCAAAAACCCTGACTTAGTATATGAATATACATCAAAAGGGAATATGGTCGCGGTTGTTTCCAATGGCACAGCGGTTCTGGGACTAGGAAATCTAGGAGCCGCAGCTTCAAAGCCAGTAATGGAAGGCAAGGCGGTTTTGTTCAAAAAATTTGCCGATATAGATTCAATCGACATTGAAGTAAGTACCGAAGATCCGGATGAATTTATAAATGCAATAAAATATCTAGGAAGTTCCTGGGGCGGAATCAATCTCGAGGATATTAAATCACCAGAATGTTTTTATATAGAAAAAAAATTGCAGGAATTGCTTGATATACCAGTCTTTCACGATGATCAACATGGCACTGCGATTATTGCAGCGGCAGGTCTAATGAATGCATTATATGTTACGGATAAAAAAATCGACCAAATCAAGCTTGTATCTAACGGATCAGGTGCGGCTGGTATTGCATGCGCAGAGTTACTTCTAACACTTGGGCTTAATCCAGAAAACCTTATTATGTGCGATAGGGAAGGAGTTATATATAAAGGTAGAAAGACTAGCATGAATCCATATAAGGAGAAATTTGCAATTGATACAGAATTAAGAACGTTACAAGAAGCGATGAAAGGCGCAGATGTTTTTCTTGGTCTATCTGTTAAAGGAGCCGTTTCCAAGGAAATGGTGGGATCGATGAACGAAAGGCCAGTTATATTTGCCATGGCCAATCCTGATCCTGAAATTACTTTGGAGGAAGTGAAAAAAGTTAGATCAGATGCAATATTCGCTACAGGTAGATCTGATTATAATAATCAGGTAAACAATGTTATGTGTTTTCCCTACATTTTTAGGGGCGCGCTTGATGTTAGAGCGAAAAGAATAAACGAAGAGATGAAGTTAGCAGCTGCAAAAGCTATAGCAGATCTCGCAAGACAGCCAGTACCGAAAGAAGTGGAAAAAGCATACTCAGGTAAAAAATTGAAGTTTGGTCCTGATTATATTATTCCAGTGCCTTTCGATCCAAGGTTAATAGAAAAAATACCAGTTGCTGTTGCGGAAGCTGCGATTAAAAGCGGAGCGTCACAAATGACTGACTTTGATCTTGTAAAATATAAAATTGCATTAAGCTCAAGGCTGGATATTAGTACAAACTACATGAACCTCATATTCGAGCAGGTAAAAAAAAGTAAGCAAAGAATAATTTTTGCTGAGGGCGAGGAAGAGGAGGTGATTTCTGCTGCTCTTAATATAAGAGATAATGGTTATGCTACACCAATACTTGTCGGTAGAATAAAAAAAATAGAACCAATACTAACTAAATTAGGAGATAATCTTACTCTTGATGGAATTGAGGTAACGAATGCAGCAGTTTGCGATGAGCTTGACGAGTTTATAGATTTTGTTTATAGGAAACTACAGAGAAAAGGATACTTATATAGAGATTGCGCAAGGCTCGTTAAGTCGGATCGCAATATTTTTGCAAGTTGTATCCTTGCACATGGTAGAGCCGACGGGCTTGTGACTGGTAGTATAAGAGGTTATT
Source organism: Rickettsiaceae bacterium (assembly GCA_033763595.1). Taxonomy (GTDB): domain Bacteria; phylum Pseudomonadota; class Alphaproteobacteria; order Rickettsiales; family Rickettsiaceae; genus JANRKH01. The sequence continues at coordinate 14,587 of JANRKH010000044.1, read as the reverse complement.
TTAGCTGCCTAAGTGATATAAGAAAAATAATCTCCACTAAAGAGAATCACATTGTATTTGGGTATTCTATATTGCTCACAAAAGATAAAGATATAATTATTTCGGATTGTAGTGTTAATGAATCTCCAACGTCAGATGAACTTGCTGATATAGCATCTCAGACTGCTGAGATAGCAAAAAAAATAGGATACAATCCAAAAATAGCTATGCTTAGTTACTCTAGCTTTGGTAACCCAGCAAAAGAAAAATCTCTACTAATAAGAGATGCGGTAAATATTTTACATACAAAAGACCCAAATTTAGAGGTTGACGGGGAAATGTCTCCAGATATAGCGCTAAATAAGTTTTTAATGAATCTTTACCCGTTCAGAAAACTGACTTCCCCAGCAAATATTTTAATTATGCCAGACCTTAATAGCGCTGTTATATCAACTAAATTATTCCAGGAGCTTAGCGATGGAAAAATTATCGGCCCGATTCTGACTGGCCTATCTAAACCAGTTCAAATTGCTCAAGTGGGAGCATCAGCTGAACAAATTATCAAGCTTGCGACATTTGCAGCAGCTGAGGCAATTCAAGAAAAGATGATCTAATGCAAAATTACATTTTTCAGTACTTATATAGTCTTTTATGTTGAATTAGCTACGTTGTTGACTCGTCGCTCACCTAATACTCATAGGCTTCTCTCCTCGCGCCTAGTATCTAATCCAACCTAAAAGACTATAGCTCGTCCTTAGCCTAACATATCATACCAATTCCCATTTATAAATGATCAAATTTAATTATCGATACGAATTGCAGCACGGTTCAAGGCTTCCGCAAGGTATTATATACAATTTGCGCATAAGCCCTGTCCTAAAATTCATATGTTTAGATTTAATTCCATGAGATTTAGTGTCGGGCTTGCGCAGCGGAAAAATCTAATCTTCCTTTTTAATTCTAGAGATTTGGATGATAGACCCAATTAACACCAAGTTAGTCCATAATTCAGAAAATTTCGCAATAGCGCTAATCCAATGAGAAATTATAGAAAGCGGCCCAAGCAAAGCCGCAAAGCCGCAAGAGTATAGTGTAGACCTTATGATAGGTTTAATACGGGTTTTTTGTTTGTATAGTATATTCAGTAGCAAATACACTAGGATTATCATCAATGACTTGTCTAATAAAATTGAGGTAAAATTAGCTATAACTAAAGTCGGAAAAAAGACGTAAATAATAAGTTTATTTAAATACTCAATCGTATCTTTAATGCCATTTGAAATAAAAGCTGCATCTATAACAACTTCGCCTTCTTTCTTACCGAATAAAGATTTATAGTTGATTTTAGTATTCCTTAGACTTGTAAACCCATCGCCCGCAGAAATTATAAGATTGGTTTTTGTGAAGATTAAAGGCACTTGTCTTCTTACTGATTTTGCCAATTTATTTTCAGCGTCTACCCCTATTATTGGCGAACCACTCGAATCATTTATCACTATGGGTTCCCCGTCTTTTGTGTAGACTATACTTCCGTCATAGTAAAAGCTTCGCCAGCTATTTAAAATTGAATCAAGTTCCTTAGTTTCTCTAGTGGTTGGAGTTTTGGTAGTAAGATAATCATCTATATCATTGAGTTTGGTTATCATAAAACTTGATGTTATAATTGCGCTTATATAAGTCATACAAAATATATATCTCAGACCATAACCTTTGAAGTTGTGATAAACATCCTTGTAAAAATCTGTACTTATATGAGAATATATTAAGCACCTGATATTATACTTTATAATCTCAAAAAAATTTATTATGTAATTTAACATATTGATATAATTTTTATAGAGAATATACTCACCTTTGTTATGAGATTTGCAACTGAGCTTTGCAACACGCTCAAAATTTTACTCATAAATATACTAATATACTATAGAAAGTTTCAATTCGCTAAAATTTATTGAAATCTATAAGAATCCTATGATCCAAAAATTGCTTTGCGTTTTGTTTGGTTGATTCTTTAAGCGCGCCTTGAAGCGCGCTGATAGTAGTAAATACCTTAGTTTACACAGATCCGCAATAAAATTAGCATTATACCTCCTCGAAAAATTCTGCTCCTGGCGAGCAATTGCTAGTAGCGCGCGGGAAACCCAAGAACCACTAGGAGTGAGGTAAGTGACGATCCTGGTGCTATTCGCGCGGGCGGAGCAATTGCCGCTAGGAGTAGAGTTTTTAGGAGAGATCTATAAAATCAAAACCAATTCTTGAAGTATAAGAAGTATAATTGTATATCTCAGGAAAAGAAAATATACCAAATAATAATTATTGCAAATGATACAATCAGCTACTTACAAATTACTTGCAAATTCGCTTAGAATACTATCTGTAGATATGGTAGAAAATGCAAAATCTGGACATCCTGGAGCGCCTCTTGGTATGGCAGATTTTTTTACTATTCTAGTAGCAAAGTTCCTAAGATTCAATCCGGATGAACCAAGATGGCCAGCAAGAGATAGGCTAATTTTTTCTGCAGGACATGCATCGGCTCTTCTTTATTCTTTTTTTTATTTGACTGGTTATAAAGGCTACGAGCTTGACCAAATCAAAAGTTTTAGAAAAATTACGTCAAACGCGCAAGGTCACCCTGAATATGATGGTATAGGACCTATGGAAGTTACTACTGGTCCTCTTGGTCAAGGTTTCGCAAACGCTGTAGGTATCGCTATAGCTCAAAAAAAATACCAGGCAAGAATAGGCGAGTTAATGAATTATAAAACATACTGTATTTGCGGCGATGGATGCCTGATGGAAGGACTGAGTTATGAAGCTGCAAGCATTGCATCTCACCTTAAGCTAGATAACTTGATAGTGTTGTTCGATAGTAATAATATAACAATAGATGGGTCATTGGACCTTAGTAATTCAGAAAATCAAGTGGAAAAATTTCGGGCTCTTGGGTGGAATGCTTTTTCTACTGATGGACATGATTTTGCTGCAATTGAACATGCTCTGAATTTATCATCTCAGTCTTCAAGACCAGTATTTATAGAGTTCAAAACAAAAATAGGCTTTGCTTCGCCTCTCGAGAATTCTCATCTATCTCACGGATCACCGCTTGGCCCAGAATCAATAGCGAATCTCAGAAAAACTCTTAATTGGGAACATAGACCTTTTGATATACCACAAGAAATAACCTGGGAATGGCAAAATATTACCACCCAAAACAAACAACTATATAATAAATGGCAAGGGAAATTTCATGCTTTAGCTCAAGATAATAAAGATTATCTTTCTAATAATTACTATTTTGCTTTAGGAGATGTTGACATAAATACCCAACACGAAGCAACAAGAAAATCTTCTGGAAGAGTCATTGAAGTTATTGCCAAGAATCATAAAAAACTAGTTATAGGATCTGCAGATCTAGGCGAGTCGACATTTGTCAAAAATAAATATTGTATACCCATAACAAAAGATGATTTTTCTGGTAACTACATAAACTTTGGGGTGCGAGAACATGCCATGGCAGCAATAATGAACGGTCTCGCCTCGCAAGGTTTTTTGACAATTGGCTCTAGTTTTTTGGTATTTTCTGACTATGCAAGACCCGCGATAAGACTTGCAGCAATAATGAATCTACCGGTTATATACATCATGACTCATGACTCTGTGGGAGTTGGCGAAGATGGTCCTACACATCAACCAGTTGAGCATCTTGCCTCTCTAAGGTCCATACCTAACTTCAATGTTTATAGACCATGCGATACAAGGGAGGTAGTAGCATGCTTTGACGATATTTTATCTAACCATATGCAAGCAGATAGATCTAAACCCAGCCTAATTGCACTAACTCGGCAAGTAGTTCAAACAATTCCTCACGAAATCACTAAAGCTAATGTCCAAAAAGGTGCGTATGTTCTTACTCCTCAAGATAAAATGGCAGAATTAACAATTTGGACTTCAGGCTCAGAGGTGACCCTTGGACTCGAAGTATCAAGACTACTTGCAAATGAGAATATTAATGCAAGAGTTGTGTCCTGTCCAAATATCGAATTATTTTTTCTCCAAGAAGAAGATTACAAGCAGCAGTTACTGGACACAGAGCCAGAACATACATTTGCCATAGAGGCAGGATGTTATTTTGGATGGGATAGAATAGTAAAATCGAGAGAATATTTTTTTGGCGTTGACTCGTTTGGTAAATCAGGGCCTAGCGACGAAGTTTTTGCGTATTTTGAACTCACGCCGAGCATGATTTCAAAAAAGATAATTGACCTACTTAAAGAAAGTAGACCTCTTACTAAAATAAACAACTAATTTTTCTTAAAAACTGCCTAATATATCTTGACAGAAAATTTATCTGGATCTATGATCACTTCGGTCACTTAACTATTGGTTGAAAAATTTTAAGAAATATGCGCGAGAATACAACACAGACTGAGAAATCTAGTACCGCAACAAATGTTTCAATTGAAAGCGATTATACACATTTTGTCAGCGATCAAGAACAATCGGAAGTATCTTGTAAGTTGTATTTAGGCAAAAGAGGTTTAGATTATTTTGTGAAAAGCAAAGAAAGTTACACTGAAGATGAGCATAATGCCGAAGAGATTGCGACAAAAGATCACATTCCAGATGTGGATAGTCTAAACGCGTTGATCTCAGGTGTTCATGTAAAGTATTACCATATTCCGAAGTATTCTGCCTGCATTAAACTTACCACTCTCATTAAAAATACTTTCACAAACGAAACGAAGCCTCATATAGTTTTAACCTTAGAAAAACTTCCTTCGGAATCGGCGCGCGCTAATGACACTTCTTCAGGAGAATGCTCAACAGTGGCCAACAAAGACACTCAAGTTGATCAGGAGATGGCTCAGAATATTGCAGAGCAAACTGATAAACAAACGGATAAACAAACTGATGCTGTTACAAAACTTAGAGCTTCGGCATTTCTACAGCAGCAGATGCAAAATAATGCCATAGACAACTTTACAAGTGTCACCAACAGTGAATATATAAATTTTAACGTTAAAGCTCCGGTATCCCCTAACTATAATAGTACAAATGCTTCTAGTTTGAGTAGTATTTTAGAGTCAAACTTATCAAACTTTTCTAATACAGCGCCCGGTCCGGTCTCAAAACTAAATCGACTTGAAGCGGGAAGCAACATAACTAGCGAATTTTACCAAAATAACATAGCCAAGATAGCTAGTGGACTTTTTATCGCAGGTCTTTCTATCATATTTGGAATTCGCTTTTGTCTGAGAAAGCAAGAAACAAAAACGCCTTTAAAAGATTTTCATGGTACGGATACTCACGACCCAGACACTATCGCAACAAAAGATGCTATAGGCGGCATTGAGACTCCTTTGGGCCAAAATGGGCATCTATCTCAAAATGGATTTTCAATGCAAAAAGCAATAGCGCAGTCGGATGAGGCCAAAGTTTTAGTAACTAGGATAAGTGAGGAGGTTAATTCGGAACAAATAGCTGCTATAAGATCACTAGCGTCAGAACTCATGGACTATGTAGGATCTGATACACAAACTCACCAAATGATTTCAGAATTTTTGGGTGACGGATGGCAAGATTCACCATTTCATGCATTTATAGCATCCGCGCTAAAAGATATTAAGCCACAAGTGACAGAGCAAATTCATATACTCAATTCAGAGCGACTCCCAGCTGCAGAAGGTTTGGATATATATTACATATTTATGGATAAATATATTCGAACCTTGACTACTTCTGAGTTCTTAGAAATTTCTCCAAAACATCATCTTGATGGACTTGGCCTCTCGAGTAAAATTAAAGATGTGAAACTTTTTCATTTGCTACTTGATTATGGCCTTGATATCAGAGTTTACGATTCCCAGTCTTCTTTCATAATAGAAAATGCTGTAAAACATTCTTTGCAAGCCCTTCCTTATTTGCTTGAAGAAAAAAAAATAGAACCAAATTGGCCAGTTCTACTCGCATCAACAACAAGTTATAAAACTCCAAGTGAGTATGTAGTTTCTCAATTTCTAGAAAGCAAATCATTTACACATGATCTTAATGTTGCAGGAATGAAAAATACTTTAACATCAATCAACAAGACGGTAAAATATATATTTAAAAATGTACCTAATACTGGTTCTCAAAATATCGTACAAAAACTAGACTCGCTTATACAAATATATCGTGCACTTGAACAACATTCTGATCAGACAAAGAACCCGCTTGACCAAAATGAAATTATTAAGCTCAAAATAGGCCTTAAAAGATCGTTAGTGAAAAATCAGCTTTCTAATGGTACTGCAAATGGTACTACAAAACTACTAAGCCATGATGCTAAACAACAAACTGATCCTACAGATATAGATACTTCAAATCAAACTTCAGGTAGAATTGAAAATTTATTAGAAATTTTAAATAGTTTAGTTAGTGACGTCAGTGTGAGCGGCACTACATCTAGAGGAACCACCTCAGTTTTTAGCGATCTACACATAGATGAAGACTCACAAAATCAGGAATTATTACTAAGCGGAGAAACATGAGAATGAATTTCAATATTACAAAATTTTCTAAGATACAGAATTTGATGAGATTTTTTATTTTTTACGTCTTTGTGCTTGTTCCTTTAGTGACGTACGCTATGCCAGATGATGACCTGCCCTGGACTAGAGAACGATTTGACAAACACACGGCTGGGTTTCTATTTAAACAGAAGATAGATTTTGCCTCTCAGCTTGAACGGGAGGGCAAAGTAGATGATCTGAACTATTTTTTCGGGAGGAATAGCGAGCCTGATGATTATACTATACCTTCTTACCCGGATTCAGATTCTGAGGTAGAGTCTAGCGGTGACAATCCGTTTGCGCGCCCGATTTCACAAAGAGCTTTAGACAATGCTTTTAATAAACTCTCAACCACCACACAATCTGGTAGTACACCGGATTCGCACACGTCAGATGCGCCAAATTTTCATGCATCAGAAGCTATAAATCGCTCACACACTCTCTCAGGCATACCTATTATATCAGACTCTAAGCAAAATACCAACCAACCGGGAGGTAAACTTCCTGTTACTGAATTTATTACCCCTTCATCGAGCGGCAACAACAGAGTTCAAAACATTATCAAGGCTGGATTAGATGATTTTAATACCACACCTACTGTTACTTCCCCTGTGAGATTAGGAATTGAGGCATTAGATCCTACAAATCAGACAGGGTCATCTAATCCTATACCCTCTGATGAGGTCTCTGCTATAACACCAACGTCTGAAGGAGTTCGTAAGAAAAAGACACAAAATAATCAAACAAACCCACATCCTTTTCCTCCACTTGACGACCATACCTTTAGCCCGTCTAATACAAGGGAACCACAAAATACAGCCGCACTCAAAAACCCAAATTCTACCTTCATAGAACCTCATACAATGACTCCAGGTGAATCTTCAATAGGCTACAGCAACGCATTATCCGCAGCAGCAGGAGCTGCAACGGTGGCTGCAGGCTATAATGGTTATTATTACATCTCTGATTACTATAACACTGAGCATTCACAAAACGTGAATAGCGCAAATGACATAGACGTCTTGAGTACAACTAATATTAACCAAGAGTCAGGCAATAAAGAAACGCAAAACACTAATGCATCTTCCTCAGCCACTCACTCTAATACCCAGGGCCAAAATAAATCTCGTATTGACAATTTGTCTCAAGAGAAGCAGAAACTCGATTTGCTTAGCGGTAATTATGCAAAATTTTTCAATGAAAAGACTCTCACTGACCAAGTAAACGATATTGTTGGTAATTTGAAAAACATCAAACCCGAAGTATATTATTTCATAAGTAATAAGCCTGTAGAGGCTCAAATTTTTAAAGAATGCATAGAGACACTCTATAATAATAGTAGCTTAGTTAATGATATTGATGTTACTGATGCACTAAACTCAAGATTAAGCACAATAAAATCTACACAAAATTTAGGAGTTGCAGCTGGTCCTGAAACCTCAAGATTTGGCCCTTGGGTCAAATTTATAGCAGGAAGCGCTAAACAAAAAAATGCACCAAGTCTCTCATACTTAAAAACGAATACTAGAGGCGCTGTACTCGGCATTGATTCAGAGTACCTTGATGATAAACTTACTGTAGGCTTCGCCGCAGCGCATCTTGTACATAGTAACAAATTTCAGCGAGATAATACTAACCAGTATACAAGAGTCACGAGATCATATCTTGGAGTAATTTACGGTGATTATTTATTATCTCCTGAAATGAATATAGACATGACATTGAAATATAGCAGAAGCTTTGCCAAAATAAATAATAGTTCTAGTATATTTGCAAGCGCAAAGAGCCAGTTTGACGCCATTGGACTTGATTCTAATCTTTATTATAACAAAGATCTAGGCTTAGATTATTTCATAACTCCAAGCGCCGGAATTAAGATATCATCAATAAGCTCGGAAAAAATAACTGAGCAGACGAACTTTACAAGGATAGAAGCAAAGAAAAATTTCCAGTCCCAGCTTTCTTCAAAATTTGACTTAGCGTTAAGTAAAGCTTATGACACTGAGTTTGCAGCTATTATTCCTTCCATTTTTATCGGATCTGAAACTCCGATCTTGTCTAATACTAGTAAAGTAAGTGCGTACATACTTGACGAAGGTGGTAGCAATATTCTAATAGGAAAGAAAGCAACAAAAAAATTTGGTTTAATTTACAATACAGGTTTTGCAATTGAATTTTCTAGAAATAGCTTAGTAAATTTATCTCTCGGATACAAATATAGCTTCAGGAAAAACTTCAGTGCAAATAATATTTACTTAGATTTTAGAACAAACTTGTAACCCCAAATCCCATTTTTCAATCATTAAGCTTAACGATAAAATTCATTTCTTATTGAATAGAGAGTCCGGCTACATGACAGCGTAGTAGAAGCAATTATTAAGTGCAAGCTATAGTCTTTTAGGTTGGATTAGATACTAGGCGTAATGAGAGAAGCCTATGAGTATTAGGTGAGCGACGAGTCAACAACGTAGCTAATTCAACATAAAAGACTATAGACTTGCTAATGAGGTCTATTGATATAATACCAAATCCCATTTTTAAGTACTTGCTTCTAGCTCGTCGCTCACCTAGCACGAGAGTAGGCTTCGTGACTTGCTCGATAAGATATTTCTTAGGCATAAGTGGTGGGCGGTAGAAGACTCGAACTTCCGACCTCTACGATGTCAACGTAGTGCTCTAACCAACTGAGCTAACCGCCCCAAAATTGACAAACAAAACTCCCTTAACGCTTGGCTTATAACATCAAATCTCAGAATGAAGTTACAAGGATTTGATATAAGCATAGCGGCTCAAATAATTTGGCACCTAAATTATAAACAATAAAACCATTTTTCCACTAGAAAAGATCCCACGTAATCATAAAGACTTGTATCATCAATACCGAGTCAAAAAGATTTATCTAAATTAGTCTAGACTTTTGCGAATTTTATTCTATAAAAAATCTAGTAAAGTCGGATTAAGTAAATTTTTTCTATATTATATTACATTGAATTAAATTTAATCAAATTGACCAGTACAGTTTGGCAAGTACAGTGTAAAATTTAAGCGTCTAATCTATATTCTAAAACCTCCGATATAATATCTAGTATATAGTTTAATTAATCGACTAATTTACGAAATCTTCTGGACATATAGTTTACTATAGAAATCAGCCAAAAATAGCTAGTATAAAATAGCTCGTATAAATTCAGAAGCCATGGCGAATTATAGCCATGACTTACAAGTTTTCAAGGGCTTTTTTTACAAAAAACTGGATTGTTAATCTAATTTTATGTTATAATATAAACAAATTAAGATATAAATATGCAAATTTGGAACCTAGTACCTATAATTTCAATTATTGGGTTATCATCTACTTTTTCCAGAAATTTAAATTTACATTTTAAGTATGCATTACCAATAACATTGTCCTCGGTTATTCTTATTTTATATGCATCATCTTCTGCCGGTATTGTGTACTACTGCTCTTATTATCTATACATACTAGGCCTATATCACTTTTATGTTTCGTATAGATTAGATCAAAACTTCTATTCTTTATGCTCTAAAAATAAATTAATAATCTCTTTAATTTCTTTTATAATAATCTTATCAGGATCTTACTACTATTACGCGCATATTGAATATTATGAGGATCTTGCTTTTTGGGCTTTAGCCTCAAAAGAGATGTTAGCAAGGCACGGGTTCGAAACCAAGTCCAGTATAACTGCCGTTACATCTGATTTTGCAAGTCATCCAAGGGCGATCGCTGTAATACATTATTTTTTTATGCTTCTGACTGGCTATTCCGATGGCGGAGCTTTGCTAGCGCATTTGTTAATTTACCTAGCTTTCCTTGCGCCAATCATGTCAGAGGATAGACTCAACTCTTTTGTGTTACTTTTAGTAATGATTGCTGCAATTACTCTTCCGACCACTGCATTGAGATCAGTAAACGCTTTCTCTATTGTTGGGGTTATTTTTGCATCTATTATGATGATGTTTTTAAGCAGAAGCAAAGATAAAATAAAACCTAGAAATTTTTTGCCTTTGTTTATATTAATGCCCCTAATTCACGAGGTTGGAGTAGTGATTGGAATAATTTCAGGCACGATATTATGGGCTATAGATGCCAAATCATCCATGAGAAATGACGAAGGAGGTACTAATGACTATATATTTTTAGCTTGTGCCTCAGTTATTGTACATTTATTAAGACGTCTTTTTTTAGAAGGTGGCATTATTAGCCCCGCAACATTATTACTTATAACAGATGATTCTATAGTAACTTCAGGGCATTTTCTGAGTTTTATGTTAAACTTGATATTTGCATTTATTAAGGAAGGATTTATTTTTTTATATTTCCTTGCTTACGTGGTTTATAGAGGAACAAGAAAATATCAAGAAACCCATAAAGAAGTTATAGTCTCGGCTAAGTTTATGATTTGCGGGTTTATCGCTTACGTTACAGTCATAATTATAAGCGCTCTTGCAAATAGCACTCCATTCGACCCTGGTTATATTATCAAATACATAGGGATATACGTCATAGGACTAATAGCTTCATGCTGCATATTTATTCAAAGAGGTAAGTTATTTGGTCAATCACATTACTTACTCTTCGTTCTCTTGTTTATTTCAATAGTTTCTATCATGAAAGCATTTGATAATATTCCAGTTAAACTATCCTTAGAGGAAGAAATCCACGAAAACCAAGTGCGAGAGATTAAAAAAGCAAGCGCTAATGGTCACGAAATTATTTTTGACTATAGCAATAAGTCATCTAATAAAGACTGTATTGACCTTGCGTATAAAGTTTCACCTTTAATGAACGTACAGGATGTGAATCTATGCTTAAATCATCAAATTGCATATCATAATTTCTATCTAGGGCATAAACGTTCTCTAGAGCTCAAGGAAGGGTCTAAATGCAAAATATATTTCAAACCATTTCTTTTAGACTTCAAAGCGGAGTGCAACTAAGCTTAATACTGACTCTTTTGTCGCGTATATTTTTTTCTTGTTAAGTAATTTGAAAAAATTCCAATATTTATGCTAAATTTTCCTTATGTTAAATGATAATTACAAAAAAAGATATGTTAATATATATCATTATTGACGTATATTAACTTTTTTGTGAAAGACTATGCTTACTTTCTAGGTGCATTTTTTTGATCTCTATCGCAACTATCCTCTAGTTGAGGAGCGAGAGAAATACGGAGCAGAGTAAAGGCGTCTACATTCTCTTCGTCAGAAGAGCTGTGAAAGAATTCTAATATCAAGTCTCTAGAATTAAACTCTACGTATGAATTTTAGAACTATAGTCTTTTATGTTGAATTAGCTACGTTGTTGACTCGTCGCTCACCTAATACTCATAGGCTTCTCTCCTCGCGCCTAGTATCTGATCCAACCTAAAAGACTATACCTTGTGCTAGGATCCACATAAATTCGCGCGCAGGCCCTTGAGCCTAGATGAAATTCATTTGATAAATTTTAAAATCGGACTTGGTGCAAATTTATACTAGGAAATCTTATGACAAAAAGCAAAATGCCAAAAAAAACTACAAACAACAGCTTAATTACTGACCAAGTCGCCTGTTCTCAAATTGTTGTAGCACAAGCCGTAACAGAAGGAAATGATTTACAGAATCTTACTATTATACCCAAAAAAAGAAAATATATAAAAAAGCCAAAGGAATCGCCAGATTCTGAGTCATATACAGATCTTGGAAAAAGAGAGACTAAACCACCTACACGTTTCGGTTATGAATTTGATACAACCTCAACTCCAAGACTAGATGGCTCATCTAGTCTTACCCATATAAGTCAAGTGGATACATATGATTTCCAAAGTATAGAGTTAGGCGATCCTGTTCTGGCGAGCTTATTGACTCATAATGGTGATAGTATTAATTTAATTCCATATGGTCTTGGTCATCAAAAAAGGGGATGTTTAGATTTTGATGATTGGTACGAGTTGAGTCAAAAACTTGAGCAAGTCCTATCATCGCCGCGCTCAGTAAGCGTAGAGCAGAGCATTTACGATCCTAATCTTGCGGCCAAAATGAATGAATATGTTCACATTTTAACTTATGATAAATTTAGCGACATTTGCAATAGATCTAGAAACAACAAAGGAACTGAATCAGGGCCAGCGGAAAGATTTGCCAATGCGGCATTAGTTTTACAAGAATCTGGCGCGCCTATTTCTGTATTTTACATTGATGATTATAAACTTAACGATAACGAGCTGATCGAGGCTTTAAACAACAAATTATTGCCAGATAATTTATTTCTTATCTCAATAACACGCAATGCAAAAATATCAGTGATTGGGATTGAGTCGATCTATTTTTTCATAGTCGGCCAATATTTCAAAAATCTTTCCGGATTTAATTTTGACGCAATAAAAGTTATTCAAAATAGCTTGGACAATGATTCGTTAATTAAGTTGCGATATTTCAAGCAACATGAACTTTATGTGCCCGAGCTGAGAATATTTGCAGATTATAAAGATGTATCTTCGCAAAACGATAAAGCAACAAGTGATACTATTGCTTTTAAGAAACTCATGATCGCTTACCAACAAAGGATACAACCTAACGTAATAGAAAAAACTTTTCTATATTTCTTATATAGCTACAGGGACAAAAAAAATGAAGAACTCATAGAGCCTTATCTGGAAAAATTTGATGAAATAATTCGGAGGGATTGCGATGATTTGATTCATTGGCTCGGTCAGCAAGATGCAAGTCTGGAAGAAGTGTTAACTTCGGAAAAATCTTTTGAGCTGCTTGGAAACGAAAATCAGGCCCAGATTTAATACAAAATCCCATTTTTAACCTTTACTTTGTAGCTCACCGTTTACCTAATTTGTTAGCCAATTTATAATAGCTTAGTTTCTCGTCCACATTATTTCATAAGGCTTCTTCGGAAACTCGCTTACTTGCAAGCTAGTAGTAGGCACAGGCGGAGCGCAAAACCGCAAGCGTAACAGAAGGCGCGTGATGATTCTGCTATACTTGCGCGGGCGGCGCAATTGCCTCTAGGAGTAGAGTTTTTAGGAGAGGCCTATTCTTGGATTTTCAGAATAGTACCAGAATCTGTGTATATTTCTTTATAACGAAAAGGCGTTCAGGCAGTTTTGCAAAAGAAAACTTAAGTAGCTGATGATAAGGATCCTAGCACTAAAATAACAACGAAATCACGGTTTATATAGAAATCTACACAAAACCCTGCGTACTTTAAGTCGTACAATTTATCCACTCTAATTCGCGAGATTTTTACTTAGCTCTCAGAAGTCTTGGGGTGATTCGTGAAAAGATTCGCTGCCAAGTAAAGAGCTTGAAACTTCGAATGTTCTTGTGGTCTCTAAGGATACATCTAGAAGTTCACCTGATGAGCCTAAGGCTCCTGCTTCTTTATGGTCAAAAATATCTGTAAGCTTACTAACTCCTCTTGAAGTGAGTGGATATTTTGTTAATTCTTTGAGCATTTCTCTATTTTCCTTTTTAGATAGGAAGTTAAGAAGTGGATTGTCATATATTATGCCTTGCAAGATGAATATACTTCTACTATGTAGAGTCTGCTGCGTTATGTATGAGGAGTTATGGGTGTGTGATATCATCTCTTCATAGAATCTATCAGCTAATATTTCTCTATCTTCTTCTGTGTGAATAACAATATTCTCATCAGCCAAATAAGTCTCTATTAACTTACCTGCATCAATTGCGCCAAGCTTTTCATGTAAAGATTTATATTTTGCGCCATATAGAGCTTCATCGAATGTTTGTCCTATTTTGTTAAATAGATTGCGTATTTTATTGAAGAATCTTCTATCTTCTTCTTCAAATGAATTTTCTGTTAGGCTTAATATTTTCTGCTGATAATCAGAATTAGACACTATCCTATTTACAAGTTTTCCAGCAAAATCATATATTTCTATATCAGTTGCTGCAAGATGAGTTATTTTCCTTGCGCTTGTCTTTAATTCTTTTGTTTTTACAAAGTCATTAACACGAGTAAGTACCTTATCTACTATTAATGTTCCAGGTATGATAGATGCAAGAGATGA
>JANRKH010000043.1:0-6347 GCA_033763595.1 Rickettsiaceae bacterium | reverse complement strand
TCTCATTTTTAAATACTTATCGTATAGCTCGTCGCTCACCTAATACCAAATCCCAGATTAAATAATACTAGGAGCGAGGAGCGAAGCCTACTACATGCTAGGTGAGCGACGAGCGACGAAGTAGTACTTAAAAATGGGATTTGGGATTAGATACTAGGCGCGAGGAGAGAAGCCTATGAGTATTAGGTGAGCGACGAGTCAACAACGTAGCTAATTCAACATAAAAGACTATACTAAATTTGCCGGATTAGCTCAGTGGTAGAGCAACCGCCTTGTAAGCGGTAGGTCGTCAGTTCAAATCCGACATCCGGCACCACGTGTTTTTGGTATTATTCAAAGGCAAATACGACAAATGACAACATATTTAAGAGATCTTCAAGTAGATTTCAAAAGCTAATATAAACAATAGATCCCCAATTATGTTGCATGCGAAAAAGATAGTTCAGGTTTTGAGCAATCGTTGTGAGGAAGTATTATTGCTCGGCCCCATGCTGCCGAACTTTACACTTCAAATCTCTAGCCTGTAGCAATTTTGTTAACGCATTGTCACTCTCTGGGAGCAAAGAGACGACGCAATCCATCAAAAAGGAAATGTAAGAGACTTGATCACTCGGCTGAAGCTAGTGATGACTGAATGGTAAGTCTTTGCGAAGGCGCAAGCTTAAAGCAGGCATTGTTAAATAAGTATAGACTATAACTGAACAAACCGATCTAATTAATAGGCCTCTACGGAAACTCACTCCTAGCTGGCAAGTAGCTGGCGCAGGCGGAGCGCAAAACCGCAGCGTACGTGAGGTACGTGAGGATTTGAGCGCCAAGGCGACAACGCAGTTGCCTCTAGGAGTAGAGTTTTTCGGAGAGGTCTAATGTAAGAACTTAATTATGGGATATGATATTTTGTAAGCATCGCGGACGTAAGGATTTAGTTAAAGACAGAATCGAAGCGGAGGTACTTATGCAAAAGATGCTTCAAGACTTTCAGAGTTCGTGATTGCAAAAGTTCAAAATATCAGCGAATAAACAAACTAAACAGCAATGAAAAAAGGGTAGGTTGCACTAGAGGAAGTTTTTAAAAAAACAAAAAAGATAATGAAAGAGTATAAAAACTCCCTATAAAAAAATATAAAGTAGAATAAGAATTATATTTTAAAAAAATAGAGAGCTTCCTGAAAACCTCCTTTTTTTGATTGTCGAGCTTTTTTATTCACCTATACTCTGAGCCTATAAAGCTATGACGGTACGCACATAAGTCATAAGCAAGTTAAACTTAATAGCAGTATCAAAAATTCGATCTGCCAAAATTTTTATAACATTAATAATTAATGAGGAGTCCATTAATTACATGAGCTTTGAATCAAATATTTCCAAAATTCAAAAAAAATATGATCATTTAGCAAAGATGCTAGAATCAGGTCTTTCTGGTGCTGAGTTTATAAAAACTTCCAAGGACTATGCTCATTTAACTCCAATAATAGATAAAATTAATGCCTATCAGAGAGCAAAAAAAGAGCTTGAGGACCTAAGGATAATCAAAGCAGAGGAAACTGATTCAGAGTTGCTTGCAATGGCAGAGCAAGAGCTTTTTCCTCTAGAAAAAAAGCTGGAGATGCTAAAAAACTCAGTAAAAATCAGTTTGTTGCCAAAAGACGAGGCGGACGAGAAAAATGCCATATTAGAGGTGAGAGCTGGCACTGGAGGCGAGGAAGCTTCTTTGTTTGCGAGTGTGTTATTTGGAATGTACCAAAGATATGCGGAAAGTAAAAAATGGAAGTTCGAAATATTATCAATCCACGATACAGGTATTGGAGGCTATAAGGAAGCCTCCGCGCTGATTTCAGGTGCGGGAGTTTTTTCCAGGTTAAAATTTGAGTCGGGTGTGCATAGAGTTCAAAGAGTTCCAGCAACGGAGTCTAGCGGCAGAATCCATACATCAGCTGCAACTGTCGCAGTTCTGCCAGAGGCTGAGGAGGTCGATATTATACTTGAGGATAAAGATATAAGAATAGATACTTACAGAGCCTCTGGCGCAGGTGGGCAGCATGTGAATACAACAGATTCTGCCGTAAGAGTTACGCATATTCCTACTGGCACTGTAGTAACTCAGCAAGATGAAAAATCCCAGCATAAAAATAAAGCCAAAGCACTAAAGATTCTAAGATCAAGAATATATGATCTTGAAAGACAAAAAAGAGAGCAAGAGCAAGCATTCGAAAGAAAAAGTCAGGTAGGTAGCGGCGATAGATCAGAAAGAATAAGAACATATAATTACCCTCAAGGAAGAGTTACTGATCATAGAATAAATCTTACATTATACAAAATAGAGTCTATAACATCTGCTGGAGACCTTGATGAAATTATAGATGCCCTAATATCACATAGCGAGACAGAGAGACTTGCCCAAAATGTAGAGGAATAATACAAAATTCTATAAACCAGACGCAATTAAAGTTTTTAGGGTTTTTCCTTTTGTAAATCTATATAGCACTAGGTGCGGTAGACTCAGGTAATCTACAATTCCTGCTTAGAGTATCATTTCGGAGCATGGTAAACACAATCAACCGGTTTAGAGAGTGGTTTTTTTGTTTTTCTTATTATTATTACAACTATTAAGTTATAATTAACTGTACATACCCTCATAAGCTATAAGTAGACTTGAGGAATTTTTGGGTGATGCAGGTTGGTCTACTCAAGCTCTGTATGCCTAGCCCATTTTTTAAGTAATACTTATACAATATTCAAGTCTCGGTTTATGTATTATGGGCAAATGACAAACAATAATATTAAAACTTGCAAATCAAGATGCGCTACTCAAATTTTGGATTTTCCTCCTTTTTCTCTCAGATCACTATAGTTATATTTCTTGCTTGTGGACTGCCGAAACATACTTTAGCGCAGTATGATATGGAAATTGCAGAAGTAGCAATCAGAAATAATAAATTTGAACCAGAAGAAATCAAAGTTTCTCCGGGCAAGAAGATAAAGCTTATTGTCACGAACTATGATAATACTATAGAAGAATTTGAAAGTTCGAGCTTAAGGCGAGAAAAAATTATACCTCCTGGAAAAACAGTGAATATTATGCTTGCACCTTTGTCTCCTGGAGAATATAGTTTTATAGGTGAATTTCACCCAGAAACCGCAAAGGGTAAGTTAATAGTTGAGTAATATGCATCAGATTGCGATTGTAGTTTTTAGAGAATTTCTTGAAATATCCATTCTCATTGGGCTTTTTTGTTCTGTAGGTAAAACTATCAAAGATTTTAGATTTATACTCGCAAGCGGAATGCTTCTTGGAGTATTCGGGTCAAGCTTAGTTGCTTTTTTTACAGGGGCAATCTCTAATAGCTTAGATGGTATAGGACAGGAAGTATTTGACGCGATTATTATATTTTCTACATCCGTGATTATTGCAATAACAGTAATATGGATGAAACAGCAAAGTAGGCATATCTCAGAAAAAGCGCAAAATATTGCCGAGCAATATGACAGTTCATTTTACGCGAAAATAATGTTTATTATACTTATTGCGTCGTCAATATTCAGGGAGGGAGTTGAGATTGTGCTAATACTTCATAGTTTTTATCATGTCTCAGATGATCCAATGAACTACCTTATAGGTTTTTCTCTTGGAGCACTCCTTGGCGTTGCAGTTGGTGTTGTCATTTATCTTGGTCTATTTTCTATAAGTGCAAAATATGTGTTCGCTATTTCAAGCTTTTTAATGACCTTCATTGCTGCAGGACTTGCATCTGAATCTGCAAAAATAATTTCCTCAGTTGGTTTGATTTCGAAATTTCAAGATGTTTTGTGGGATACTAGTGGTATTATTAGTGACTATGGAATCATAGGAAAATTTTTGAAAATCATGATAGGCTACAGCTCAAGGCCAAAAGAAATCGAGTTTTTAGTATATATAGTTACTCTTTTATCAATATTTCTTGCAAGTCAAATTTTTTCTGGAAAAAAAACAAAATAGCTCTATATTGTCCGTAATGATAAATCTATGTATTATTTTGGTATTTTAAAGTAAGCATGATTTATACCGTTTCTCTTGAGGAATTAGACAAGGAAATTTTAGAACCTAGTGCGCCTATAAACATAGCATATAGTTACAAGCACGCACAGGGATACGGAATTTTTTGAATCATTCAAAAGTGAGAATTGGTATTATACCAACAACCAATCCGAAAAAATATATGATAAAGTTAATTGTAGAATTTGTTCCATTGATCGTTTTCCTCGCGACATACAAATTTTCAAACATATTTCTTGCGACTCTACTGATGTTGCTTGCAACATCACTTGGGCTCATTATGAGTTACATAATCGATAAAAAAATCTCTATGCCACTATTAATCTCGGGCTTTGTTTTATTTACTACGGGTGGGATAACATTATTTAGCGGAGACTCTTCATTTATCAAAATGAAGCCAACAATAGTTTTTGTTGTATTTAGTGTTATACTATTTCTTGGTCTTTTTTCGGGGCAGGGGCTTGTGAAGCATGTGCTGAGTTCTGCAATAAAAATGGACGAATCCGCGTGGAGGATCCTTTCATTTAGATTTGCGATATTTTTACTCTCGGCTGCAATACTAAATGAATTAGTGTGGCGTAATTTTTCTGAAAATTTCTGGGTCAATTTTAAAGTGTTCGGTTTTGGACCTATCAGCTTTATCTTTATTGTGTCTCAAATGCCATTTGTGATGAAGAATCAAAAAAATTGAAGCAAGTAAATTGTTTTTTGTGAATTAAAGCGAGGAAATTGAAACTAGGGAATTAAAATGTTTGTTGATCTAGATTATGCGATAAGCCTAATTAAATCAGGAGAGGCTGTTATAATCCCCACCGAAACAGTTTATGGAATAGCAGCTCTAGCAACTTCTGATGAGGCAGTGCAGAAAATCTATCAAATTAAAAGAAGGCCTCGCTCCAATCCACTTATTGTTCATGTCTCTTCGATAGATGAAGCGCTAATATATGGAATATTCAATGAAGATGCACAGAAAATTGCGCAAGTTTTTTGGCCAGGTCCAGTTACTATTATTGTTCCAAAGCGTAACTCAAAAATAAGTACATTAGTTTGTCCTCTAGACTCAATAGCAATTAGAGTCCCAAATAATAACTTTACTCAAAATATCATAAAAGAAGTAAAAGGGCCAATCGCAGCACCAAGTGCCAATATCTTCACTCATCTTACGCCAACAACCGCGGAGCATGCATATCAAAATTTTGAAGGTAAAATTCCCGTTCTAGATGGAGGAAGATCTGTTTACGGAATTGAATCTACTATAATAGATTGCACTGCATCAGAAGCGCAAATTGTTAGGCTTGGATTTATTGAGCCTGAATCAATATCGAATTTGACCGGAATTAATGTGAAATACAGTCATCTAGGCGCTATAAAAAACTTGCCCGGCACTCATAAAAAACATTATAGCCCAAATAATCCACTGGAAATTGATGTAAGCTACGGGTCTCAGGAATCATTTGCAATAAATTTTGGGGAAAGTAACCTCGTAGCCCCGTTTTCTCTAAATCTTAGTGAAACTAGTAATTTAAACGAGGCAGCCAGCAACTTTTTTTATATGCTCCATGAGGCCGATAAAAGCGTCACAAAACATAAATTACAAAAAATAATAGTAGCAAGAATTCCAAGGATAGGTCTTGGAATTGTCATGAACGACAAGTTACTTAGAGCAACTGGATAAGCTGTACTAATACAAGCGTTTCAGATGGGACTTAGTGTCACATTTCACCCCTACAGCCCCACTTTAACTCTTAAGACTCCTGTATGGGAGATGTATTTATTTGAGAGTTTCACGTCAAAGCCTGCAAGTAGAGAGATATTTTTAATTATTTTCCTTGAGTTACTATCTTTATATTTGTTGCTTCTTTTAGCATAATTCTTAAGACCGAGTCTTGGTCTTGGACCATCTAGATAATTCTTAACTTTACTACTATCCTTAATCCTACTTCTACTTCTATCATCTCTATTTACATAGTCACCTCTACTTACCCCGCCATCCTTTACTCCACTATCTCTACTACTTCTATCATCATCTCTAATACTACTACTTTTATCATCTCTATTTACATAGTCATCTCTCCTCCTATCATCATCTCTATTACTATTACCACTATTACTCCCACTATTACTCCCCCTAATACTTACCTCATCATACAGACTCCTATCATCTCTACTAATTCTATCATCATATCTTCTACTACTACCCCTATCATCATCTCTAATTACATGATTCTCCATAGTTACATCATCATATCTTCTATTATTCTTACTATTATAGTCTCTTGTAAAGTTTTTCTGTAATTCAATATTAGTTCCTATA
>JANRKH010000042.1:0-4635 GCA_033763595.1 Rickettsiaceae bacterium | reverse complement strand
ACTGATTTTGAGTAGATAAAGAGTTTTTTCCTTTTTCTTCAGTTTCTTTTATTTCTTCTTGATTATTCATCATAGTTAAGTTGCCTGTTATTATTTTATTAGTTTATGTTGATTATTATTCAAACCTTAAAATTCTCGCTTTAAACTTCAAACCTTAAACTTCGCACTTTAAACTTCGTGAGCAAGATAGCATGCTAACTACTCGAAATGTCAACTGCTCGAAACGCTAACTACTCGAAATTTCCAAGTAATTCCCTAATCAAAATTCATCTAATTTAAGAGAATAATATAAATTTAAGAGAATAATATAACTTATAGTTAATTAGTAACAATAGTCTTAACAGCTGTCAATATGATTTTTTTGAGGATTGTGGGGTAATTTATGGTGGCTTTAAGTTTCCACTTATCTTATCTACAATCCAAGTAATGAGAGAGGAATTATGATGAGAATCTTGCTTTTTCAATAAAAGCTTTAATGCATCTGAGTAACTTAGCATCAAAGCCCAAGTGTCTTTTTGCCCATTGCTTTATCCAAGGTTCAGCTAAATGCCACATATTCACTTCCTTTGCAAGGATCTGCCCTATGCCTTCTAAAATCAATATAGTTTTTTGTAGCATTATTAGTTGTGGCTGAGTTTGCATGCCAAATTCACTAGTCATTTTGAATAAACCATTAAGCAAATGCCCAACAGAAACATTATTATAAGATTTTTTTACAATTGGCTCAGATATAGCTCTGCAAGCTATTGCAAACTCATATAAATTGACGTTATTTGATATAAACCCTATATCCTTATGAATTTCAGCTACTCTATAGTAATTATTATGCAGGAGAGAATGTAGCACTTCTGCCATCGCTATTCTGTCTCTCTCGCTCAAAAAGCCCATTATGCCAAAGTCTATGAAGGCTATTTTTTCATCTTTGGTAACTAATATATTACCAGGATGAATATCTGCATGAAAATACCCATCTCTAAATGCTTGATTAAAAAAAGCAATAGCAAGCTTTTGCAAAATTCGTTTACTATCAAGTCCTAGTTTCTTGATGGATTCTTTATCATAAACAGAGACACCATCAACCCACTCCATCACCAAAATTTCGCTGCTTGTCAATTCCCAGAATACTTCTGGCACTAATATATTTTCATCATTTTTGAGATTGTCTTTGAGCGTTAAACAGTTTGCCGCCTCATGCGTAAAATCAAGTTCTGATTTCATGGTCTTTTCTAACAGTTTCACAATCTCGTTGAGTCTTAAGTGCCTTGTCCTATCTATAAATGTTTTTGCTAAATTAGTTAGTATATACAATAACCTTATATCATTCTCGTAAGCCTGCTTGATGTTTGGTCGTAATATTTTTACTGCTACTACCGTTCCATCAAGTAATTCTGCCTTATGCACCTGTGCAATTGATGCTGCTGCAACTGGTTTTGAGTCTATTTTTGCAAAGATTTTATTTATATCTCTTTTGATATTATGCTTGATAATTCTTATTGCCGTTTCATAATCAAATGGCGCAAGTTTATCTTGAAGCTTCGATAGAGACTCCGCCCTCTCTTCTCCGATAAGCTCAGGCATAGAAGATAAAATCTGACCAAATTTTACGAATATTGGACCAAGTTTTTCCAGATAATGAGCAAGATCTTGTTCTTTTTTTTTAAATACGAAAGATAAACTCACTATTGGCGCAAATACAAAACTTACAAAAAACAAAAATGGAGAATTTAAATGCCGCCCTAAGTAAAATATAAAACCAAGGTTTGATGCTTTCCTTAAAAAAAGCAATAGCTTATAAATATTAGTTATGAATTTCATTTTTTAAAGGCTGTATGAATTGCAACAATTCCATTGGTCAGATTTCTATAAGATACATCCTTAAAACCTGAATCTTTAATTAAAGCTAAAAACTCAGTCTGCGAGGGGAATTTTTCTATACTATCCACAAGATATTTGTACGAATCATGATCGACAAAAAGGCTACCAAGGGTAGGAATGAAGCATTTAGAGTAAAGTTTATACATGCTTCCAAAAATTTCATTTTGAGTCCTTGAGAATTCCAGGCACATGAATTTGCCTCCTTTTTTGAGTACTCTGAATGCTTCATTTAGGCTTTTTGGAATATTTGCAAAATTTCTAATGCCAAATGAAACAGTATAGTAATCAAAACTATTATCCTTGAAAGGGAGATTTTCTGCATTTGCATTTACGTAATTTACACCTATTACACCTTTGTTAACAAGCTTTTCGCTTGATTTTTTCATCATATCTAAATTTAGATCGCATAAAACTATTGTAGGGTTTACACTATGCTTGGTTGCAAAATCATAAAATCTTTTCGTTATATCACCTGTTCCACCTGCAACATCTAGTAATCTTGCATTTGGATTATCCAGCCCCTGTACAAATGCATCCTTCCAATATCGATGAAGACCTATACTCATAAGATCATTCATTAAATCATACTTATCAGATACCCGAGAAAATAGTCTATTTACAAAAAAAGTCTTGGTTTCTTGATCGACAATCTTTTCTCCAAAAAAAACCTTTTTATCCTCTTCCACAAATTACTCCTTTTGTCTTTTTGCGCTTTTGCGAAACTTATACTATAAACTAAATTGATTTAATGAAAAAGACAAGTTTTTTAGGCCGAAATTATTTAGTCTTGATTTTATTATGTAAAATTTATATATATTGTTTCTTGATCCAAGAGTTGCTTTCTAAAACGAAATAGTGGTTCGCACATTAGGCACTATATGTAATACCAAATTCAGAGATTTAGAACTCGTGACAAGTCGAGAGGTCTAATGCATTTTAGTATAAGGCGAGCTAGTGATAAGTGCTTAACGACATTTGGAACAAAAGCACCAACATCATCTAGGCTAGGTAGCAAAGTGGTAATGCAGAGGACTGCAAATCCCCTATACGCCGGTTCGATTCCGGCCCTGGCCTCCAAAACAAAATATCTAGGTCTGAATCTTAAATTTTTGCTCGCTTTGTAATAATTTTTGCTCTAATCTCTCATTAATAGCATTTCTCAGATCAAATCTAAATAACAAGTGCATTACCTAGAACAATTCATTGAATCTCTTCTTGCAGAAAGAGGGGCATCAGCTGCAACAGTCAGCGCTTACAAAAGAGACATACTCGATTTTTTTGCTTTTTTGTCAAAAAAAATCATAGACCCAGTTTTAGCTAACAAAGAACATATAAATGCATATATTGAATTTATGAGGTCAGAAGATATTTCGCCAAGATCAATCTCAAGAAAATTATCTGCGCTAAAGGGTTACTATAATTTTCTACTCAGTGAAAAATATATTTCAAATAATCCTCTTTTATTCATCGAAAAACCTAAATTTAGCCATAAACTTCCTTCGGAAATTACGCCCGAAGAATTTGCAAAACTTCTTGGAGCCCTTGGTACAAAAGGAGGAAATAGAATGCTTGCGAATAAAGAACAAGAAAATCAATTATCCTCCAAAGAAGAGTTTGTGAATAACTCTAATGAGAATATCAGGCTCAAATGCATGCTAAGTATCTTATACTCAAGTGGCGTTAGGATATCTGAACTTGTCACAATGAAGATCAATCAGTTTTTAATTGATCATGAAAGTAGGCAAATTCTGGAAAATAAGATAATTATCAAGGGGAAGGGCAGTAAAGAAAGACTCGTTCTGATCAGCTCATCAGCAATAATAGCAACCGAGAATTATTTAAAAATTCGTGAGTATTTTGCAGGTCAAAATAATAGTAATAATTTATACTTATTTCCATCCAAATCGAAGCTTGGACATATGACGAGGCAAAATTTTGGTGTTGCTCTCAAAAAATTGGCTGCAATTGCAGGAATCGATCCAGCAAGAATTTCTCCTCATATTTTAAGGCATAGTTTTGCTACTAAATTACTTGCAAGCGGTGCTAATCTGAGGGTCGTACAAGATCTTCTTGGCCACGCGGATATTTCTTCTACCCAAATTTATACTCACGTAGATCATAATAGACTCGAAAAAACCCTAAAAGAAAAACACCCGCTTGCTAAATTGTAATAAGTTTTTCTGCTAGGACTTAATCTACATCATCACTCTTTAAAACATTACCTGATAATTCAAGGTCAGGAGCTTGTGACTTATCTATATCTATAGTTGAAGCTATAGAGCCTGAGGATGCTCCAAATAAAGAGCCTATAATACTAGAAAACAGAGCGCTAAAAACTACGCCAAAACCAGTACCTACAAGCGCTCCTTGCTTTAGACCTTCGTATCCGCCCATTTTTGAACATTCTTCTTCTATTTCCTTTTCTGTTGAACCATTTAAGGCTAATCTTCTACCTCTTTCAGCGCAGATTTTTGATGCATTATCCGAGCTATATCGTCCGCCTACAATTGAACTTACAACGGGATGACATCGTAATCGTAATTGTCATTCCTGAACTTTTACAATTCCCACGTCCCTTTTTGTCATTCCCGCGGAGGCGGGAATCTAGAAGAATTATGTTTCCTGGATCCCCTCCTTCGACGGGATGACAAGTTTACTAGATCCCCTCCTTCGAGGGGATGACATTATGACTGGATCCCCTCCTTCGAGGGGATGACACCGCGATTGTCATTCCCGTCTCCTTTTTTGTCATTCCCGCTT
>JANRKH010000041.1:0-5749 GCA_033763595.1 Rickettsiaceae bacterium | reverse complement strand
AGCTTAAAAATTGAAAAATATCTTTCCATTCATCTTCTTTGATGTAATAATTCATTGTGATAGTGTTTTATGTTGAAAATTTATACTATCACACTTTGGTTAATTTT
Source organism: Rickettsiaceae bacterium (assembly GCA_033763595.1). Lineage (GTDB taxonomy): Bacteria > Pseudomonadota > Alphaproteobacteria > Rickettsiales > Rickettsiaceae > JANRKH01. The sequence continues at coordinate 5,642 of JANRKH010000041.1, read as the reverse complement.
AGGTTAGCAATAAGAAATGTACACAGAGCCTAGAGTGCCTGAAACAGAAATTGAAAAATTAAAAACAAATAGTGCAAGAAATAAAAGTTAATTTTATGGCTAAAATTCTCTTTTTATTTAGCGGTCAATTTTCATTAACAAATTAACCATTTTTCTCAAAATCTCGTGATATTATTGCCACATTTTCCATAATACCGATTATCGTAAAAATTCTTTCTTATAAATGATTTGTTTAATAATTAATATTATTTTTTAATCATCTTGACAGAATGTTTATTATTCGTATAATGTGTTTACGATTAACAAACATATTATAAATTATGACTAAAGGCCTCCATCCAGATGATACACAAAATCTACACGCAGATGAACAAAAAGTAGACAACAACAAATCAAGTGTTCTACAAACCCTTATTGGAACAGGACAAAACAATGAGAAAGATAATGATGAGGTGAGCGACGAAGGTAATAATACATGGAGAGATGTTGATGGTGATCAGCAGCATAATAAGACAGGTAACCATTCTGTAGAACAAGACACTAATCCATCGGCAACTCCTATCCATATACAGACAAATCAAGAAGTAGCTCCTACTGGCACTAGCATGGTCAGCGCCACTGTCTGTGATGTTGCAGAACAAGGAACTGGTCCGTTAAGAATAGTTGTTATTGGTACTAACGAGGCTGCTGGTAATTATGTCAAAATGATTGCTGCAGCTGTTACAGCAATTCCTTTAATGATTGGAGGTGCAATATACTATTTTTTCGACTCAATTACGGACTTATTTTATACAAGCGAAAAAACTCTTGATACTGAGACTAACGATTTAACATTTGATGAAGATAAGGCATTAGAATTAACAGGATCCGCTGAAGAATCTACGGACGCTAATTTAGTGAGCTAAGTAAACAGGAAGTAAAAGTCAATTCTTTTAATACTTGGCTTTACTTCTTATAGCCTAAGGGTCTAGTAGATCTATTATACGGAACGCCAAAATCTTAAGTCAAACTTATCTTTATGTCATCCGCACATGAGCGAAATTGCACTTCTCACAAAAGCTAAATTCTTTATTTTGCAATATATTGACACATTAGCCGTCATGCTGTAGACTTAACGCCGAATTAATTTACCTTAAAAATTATGATAGCAACAATAAACAGGTTCAGAAACAGTAGAGTAAGGCAGTTTTTGCTGCCTATTAAATCTAGTGAATTCGCTAAATTTGTCCCAATGGCTCTTTTAGTATTTATGATTTTGCTAAACCAGAACGTTGTAAGAACCATGAAGGATAGTATTCTTAATACCATGGTTGCACCTGAAGTAATTAGCTTTGTAAAGTTATGGGGAGAAATGCCGATTGGTATTTGTTTTGTTATTCTTTACTCCAAAATGTGTAATTTAATGACGACCGAGAAGGCTTTTAGACTTATAGTTTCTTTTTTCCTTGGTTTTTTTGCGCTTTTTGCTTTTGTTCTATTTCCGAATAGCGCTTATTTTCACCCTGACCCTGCTATTGTTAGCGAGTATATACAAGCGTTTCCTCATCAAAAATGGTTTATTGTTATATGGGGCAAGTGGACTTATGTCTTATTTTATATTATGGGCGAACTTTGGCCAGTGATTATTTTTTCACTTCTGTTTTGGCAGCTCGCTAATAAAATTACTAAAATCACAGAAGCATCAAGATTCTACATGTTCTTTGGTCTTGTTGGTCAAACCAACCTTCTGATCTCGGGTATGGTAGTATTATATTTTCAGACACCAAATCACTGCTTTATGTTTTTATTTGATAAATTTCACCCTGCTGGCACTGAATTACTCGTTAAATCACTTACTACTTTTGTAATTTTTAGCGGCATGATACTACTTTTAATTCATTACTATATTGAAAAAGTGGTAATGTCTAAAGACAAATATTTTGATTCTAGTAGAAGAGGAGAAATACTAAAACTTGGTACTCGCGAAAGTTTTAAAATGACCATAAGATCAAAATATCTCTTACTTATATGTGTACTTATGATTGGTTACGGAATGTGCATGAATTTAATCGAAGGTGTTTGGATGTCTAAAATTAGAGATCAGTATAGCACTCCTTCTGAGTTTATGGCATACCAAGGCGCTGTATTTTATTGGACCGGTGTGTTTGCATTTACATGTTCTCTATGCGGTAGCACATTGATCAAGCACTTTGGCTGGGTTGTGGGCGCTGCAATAACGCCTGTGATGATTGCAACTGCTGGTGCATTGTTTTTTATTAGCGTATCTTATGAAAAAGCTTTAGAGTCCGTACTTGGCGGTATACTACACGTATCTCCGTTGTTATTTATAACGTTTATTGGAGGCCTTCAAAATGTTTTAGGCAAAGGCGTTAAATATTCATTCTTTGATGCAACAAAAGAAATGGCTTATATTCCTCTTGACAGCGAAATGAAAACTAAGGGCAAAGCCGCGGTGGATATCATAGGAAATAAAATAGGAAAATCCACGGGGGCTCTTATTCAGTTTTCCATATTTACTATATTTACAAATGTTAGGTACGATGATATTGCTCTCTTCCTCGGGACTTTGTATGTTGGTATATGTGTTGCCTGGTTACTAGCGGTTATAGAACTTGGAAAAGAATATAAAAAACTTGTTAAAGAAGAATAGAAGCTTACTCTATTATTTCTTCTTGCAAGTCTAATGTAAAATATGTATTATTATTGTTGCTAGATGCGGGCGATCTGTCCGTGAATCCGGTCAGGTCCGAAAGGAAGCAGCCGCAATGGTATAAGGTTGGGTTGCGTCTAGCACTAAAAATATGATCACCTGCCCAAGAAATTTTAAGACCAGGAAATTTAACCATCTCATAAATTTAAGTGCTAAAATTAAATTCTCAATCTTGCAAAATAATCTAGACAATAACTATAATACCATCAACAAATATACTATAAATTCTGTTTCAGAAGCAGAAGCTTTAATACGGGATTATATAGTAAAAACACCAATAATCGTTAATGATTATTTGAATAAACTTCTAGGACATAATATATATTTTAAGGACGAATCCTCTCAAAAAACCGGCGCTTTTAAAATCAGAGGAGTACTAGCATCTTTACTTGAAAAACAGAAACAGAATAATTTACCAGACAAAATGGTAGCCTATAGCACAGGAAACCACGGAATCGCGATTGCTTATGCTGCAAAATTATTTAACATACAAGCTAGAGTTTACTTGCCAACAAATGTTGCAGAGATAAAGCGTTCTATCATCGCGAGTTATGGCGGTGAAGTAATCGCAACTAAAACTCGAAAAGAAGCAGAAGAATTTGCACTTCAAGATGGCAATAATGGTTTTTCCTATATGCACCCATCAAAGACCATGTCAACTTTTTATGGAGTTGGTACATTATGCCTTGAAGCGCTTAAGGAAATTCGCACAAATATAGATGCAATTTTTGGTTCTTGCGGAGGCGGTGGGCTTTTATCTGGAACTTTTCTTGCAAAAGAAGAATATGACAATAATATCATTGTTATAGGCGCAGAGCCAGAAGTAGCAAATGATGCATATTTATCGATCAAGCAAGGAAAAATTTATGAACTAAGCGATTCGCCTAACACTGTAGCAGATGGACTTAGAACACTCAAAATTACAGAACAAACGTTTCAATTTCTGAAAAAACTTGATGATTTTATAACAATAAGCGAGAATGATATTTTATATTGGACTGCATGGCTCAATCATTTGCTTCCTTCTTCAGTCGAGCCATCATGCGCAATTAGCATGGCAGCTGCATGTAGATGGTTAGCGAAGCAAAAAACACAAAAAAATATATTGGTGATAATATCAGGTGGAAATATATATGATTCCTTTATCGAAGAAATACTAAGTAGAGAATATTTACATCATAAGCCAAATTTAAAAAATCAAACTTAAAAATTTGCAATGAAAAACAAAGGTTTGGGCAGAGGGCTTTCTGCGCTAATTACTCAAAATAAAGAAAGTCATGATAATCAGGGATTGCGTGATTCAATGGAAATAGATATACAAGCAATTGAGCCAAATAAATTTCAACCCAGAAAAACTTTTGATGATAATTCAATCGTAGAACTTGCTGAATCAATTTCTAGGCACGGTATAATTCAGCCTCTTATCGTAAGAAAAGATAAAAATTCAGAAAAATATCAAATAGTCGCTGGCGAAAGAAGATGGAGAGCCGCTTTAATTTCTGGTTTAGAAAAGATCCCTGTTATAATAAGGGATATAGACGATAAAACACTGGCAGAACAAGCTATAATCGAAAATATTCAAAGAGAAAATTTAAATCCGATCGAGGAAGCAAGTGCTTACTTAGATTTAATAGATAAGTATAATTACACGCAAGGCACCCTCGCCTCGTCTCTTGGTAAAAGCAGAAGTCATGTAGCAAATATGCTCAGAATTCATTCTCTTCCTGACATAGTAAAAAAATACCTAACAGAAGGTAAACTGACATTTGGTCATGCAAAAGTCATTGCGGGCCATACACATGCAGAAAAAATAGCAAATGAAATTATATCAAAAAATCTAAGTGTGCGTAGGGCTGAAGAACTAATAAAAAAAACCGAACTCGCCGCCTCTACTACTCAAAAACCGAACTCGCCACTTCAAATAAAATCTAATGATGATATAAAAATCATAGAAGAAACCTTATCCAAGGCTATAAGTGCAAAGGTGTCCATAGAAAATAAAGGCAAGTCTGGCAAAATCATAATAAAGTATGATGACCTTCTTGAGCTTGATGATATTATAAGTAAATTAGTAGAAAGAGCCTAAGTTTATGAAGATTTTTTTAGATTCAGCGGACGTTGCAGAGATCAAAGAGGCAATGTCTCTCGGTGTTGTTGACGGAGTTACAACAAACCCAAGCTTGATGGCAAAAACAGGGTCAGATCCAAAAGAGGTAATTAAGAAAATTTGCCTTATTGCGGCATGCGAAATAAGCGCAGAGGTTTTTGCAGAAGATGCGGCAAAAATGATCCTGGAAGGTAATATAATTTCAGAGCTTGCAAGTAATCTCGTTATAAAATTACCACTTACAATCGATGGATTAAAAGCTTGTAAATACTTTAGTGGAATTGGCATTAAAACAAACGTCACATTATGCTTTTCAGCTGCACAAGCTCTACTTGCTGCAAATGCTGATGCTAGCTATGTATCTCCTTTTGTCGGAAGGTTAGATGATGTGGGACAAAATGGAGTTGATCTTATCAGGGATATAAAATTAATATATTCCAACTATCCAAATATCAGAACTAAGATCCTAGCTGCCTCAATTAGATCAAAAGAACATGTGATTGATGTCGCAAGGGCGGGAGCAGATGCTGCCACTATGCCATTAAAAATCATAAAAGACCTATATTCTCATGATTTAACAAATAAAGGGTTAAAAATATTCCAGGAAGCAATATCAAACATTAGTGATGGTTTTTGATACAGTTATCTTAACACTCCCCAGTTGAATGAATGTTCTCTCAGGTTTCTTATACCAAATACCATAATTAATTAAACCAATTAATTGAGCAAATTTGTGCTACGGTTTCGCTAGATATCGACTTAATAAAGTCACACACTACATCTTCTAGAATATCAAGAGTGTCATAGATTTTGTTGCGAATAATA
>JANRKH010000040.1:0-34506 GCA_033763595.1 Rickettsiaceae bacterium | reverse complement strand
AACTATGATGAATAATCAAGAAGAAATAGAAGAAACCGAAGAAAAAGAAAAAAACTCTTTATCTACTCAAAATCAGTCTAAAGAGCAATTACAAATAGCTCAAGATAATAGTAATCCCTTAACTATGATCTCTAGCCTTAGCAACGCTCAAACTACCAAGGAGCAAGCTCAAATATTACTAGACCAAGCAGATGAACTTTACTTCTATCAAGGTAAAACAGAAGAATCGATAATATTATATGATAGAGTAATAAATGAAGTAATAAATTCACAAAATAATAATACTAGTCATGGCCGTTCAGTAAGAATCTGGGACGATGCAGAAAGAACCTTTGCAACACTAGAATCATCAATAGAACCATTATTATTAAAAATTAGAAGAAGCAATAGAATTATGTGATAAAGCAATTAATATCGATCAAACATATGATCCATATATCGACTTTAGAAAAGGAAATGCTCTTTCGGCAACTAGCAAGAGCATAGAAGCTCTAGAAGCCTATGATGAAGCTATCAGGCTAAAGCCAGAAGATAATAAGTTTTGTGCAGCAGTCTACTATCACAAAGGAATTGCCCTTCGTAATCTTTCAAGATATGAGGATGCAATCGCAGCCTTTAATGAAGCAATAAGGCTAAAACCGGATTTAGCAGAAGCCTACGTTAACAAAGGAGATGCCCTAGGTAATCTTTCAAGATCTGAGGAAGCAATCAAAGCCTATGAAAAAGCAATAAGCTTAGGATGGACAGATTCCTACGTTAACCAAAAACGCGCCCTTCTTGAACTTTCAAAATGTATGAAAGCAATCACAAACTATGATGAAACAATCAGGCTAAAGCAAGATCAAGCAGAACCATCATCTAAAAAAACTTTGCAGAGCTCCCTACTTGGCGGCACCCCGGCGCAAACGTCAGTCGAGCTAGACCAAGACTTGGGCGTAAATCCCCTAGATTCATCAATTTCGGTTGAGAGCAAATTGCAAGCCTTAAATACTCTAGGAGACGCGCAAGAACCAAGTGGCCTTGATCAAGGTTAGGGCTAATATGAGTAATACCAAATCCCATTTTTAAGTACTTTCTTCTAGCTCCTCGCTCACCTAGCATGTACTAGGCTTCGCTCCTCGCTCCTAGTATTATTTAATTCTAGAGATTTGGTATAATATATATAACGCATATATTAGGAGTGGTTTTTTAGAGGCCTTGATGGTATTTTGTGTTTACAGCTAGTCAGCAATCTCTTCAAGCATTATGAGCTTTTGGTCGGCAAGTACTAATTCGCCTTCTTTTACGAGAATTTTGGCGATTTTGCATTTTTTTTGTGCTGTTAGTGTATTTTCCATCTTCATGGCAGTTAGAACGATCAGAATTTTTCCTGCCTCTACCGTCTCGCCTTCTTGTGCGACTACGTTTATGACCTGGCCGCTTAAAGGCGCAATTAAAAAATTCTGCGAAGCATCTAAACCATCTTCATCTAATTTTTTTGGCATGATAGATTCAAGTTCAGCTATTCTGCCAGATCTGACATTTGCCCTAATCGTGACACCAGCATGAGTTAGTTTGTAATAAGTCGATAAATTTTCTAATTGAACATTTATATATCTACCATTTACATATCCTGTAAAAAGCTTGCTCCAGATCTGCCAATTTGTTCTTATAAAAATTCTGCTACTCCCGTGCCTAATATTTAATCCTCCTTCAACATCTTTCATTAGTACAGGAAATTGCTTGCCATCTATAGACACAATCCATCTTGTGCCTATTTTATGAAACTGATTATCTAGTTGGCCCTGTATATTAGATGTTCTTTTTTGTTCCTGGATAAATATGTACAAAACAGTGGCAAGAAAATTTTCTGTTATTTCAGATGTAAGTTCAGCTCCTATAAAACCATCAGGATATTCTTCTGAAATAAAATTGGTGTTTATATCGCCGCTCATGAATCTTCTGTGAGAGATAATTGCTTCCAAAAAAGTGATATTATGGGATATGCCACGTATTATGTATGACCCTAGTGCTGATATCATTTTTTTTATCGCAAGCTCTCTTGTTTCTTCGTGAACTATGAGTTTAGATATCATCGGATCATAAAACATAGCTACATCGCTGCCAGGGCCAACGCCGCTATCTACTCTTGTGTGAATATCTTTTGCTGGCTCTATATATTCAATTATGCGGCCGGATGATGGTAAAAATCCCCGCTTTGGGTCTTCTGCATAGACTCTACATTCAATGGACCAGCCCTTGAGCTTAACATCATCTTGAGAGATCTCTAGTTTTTTGCCCGCTGCTATTTTTATCATCTGTTCGACTATATCTAGGCCAGTGATTTGCTCTGTAACGCAATGTTCAACTTGCAGCCTTGTATTCATCTCTAAAAAAAAGAAATTTTTATTTTGGTCTAGTATAAATTCTATGGTACCTGCAGAATAATATCCAACTTTCTTGGCTAGGTTTTTTGATTGTTCATACATTTTTGCACGTAACTCCGGAGTCAAGATGACACTTGGCGCTTCTTCTATGACCTTTTGATGATGTCTTTGAATCGAGCACTCGCGTTCTCCAAGACAAATAATATTGCCAAATTTATCAGCAAGAATCTGAATTTCGATGTGACGAGGCTTCTCAATAAGCTTTTCTATAAAGACTCTATTATCGTCAAAGCAACTTTGCGCTTCTAGCTTGGCAGATACAATGATTGAGGCCATGTCATCTTCGTTCCGGACTATTCTCATGCCGCGCCCCCCGCCGCCGGCCGCAGCTTTTACTATAACAGGAAATCCTATCTCTCTTGCTATTTCTATTGCTTGGTCTGGATTATCAATTACGCCCATGTATCCAGGGACTGTATTTACGCCGGATTCTATTGCAATTTTTTTGGCGATGATTTTGTCGCCCATCATTTTTATTGCTTTTGATGTTGGTCCAATAAGTGTGACGCCCTCTTTTTCTAGCATGGATGCAAAATTGCTATTTTCAGATAAAAAACCATATCCGGGATGCACAGCTTCAGCTCCACTTGCCCTTATGGCATTTAGAATATTTTGAGCATTGAGGTAGCTTTCATTTACAGGTGAGTTACCTATGTAGTAAGCTTCTTTGGCATTTTCAACATGAAGCGAGTGTGTATCTGCCTCTGAATAAACTGCAACAGACGTTATCCCCATTTTATCTAACGATCTTATTATACGAAGGGCAATTTCTCCTCTATTAGCTATAAGTATTTTGTTAAATAATGGTTTATTTGCTTTGCTCATATTAATTTGCTTGCATTAATGAAATTTTTTGACTTGATGTTCTATAAAGATATTTTTATAGAGGGAGATTATCGTGTTTTTTCCAATATGTTTCTACTTTTTTGTTTCTAAGGAAACTTAAGGATTTACATATTCTCCATCTTGTATTTTGTGGCTGGATAATATCATCCAAATAACCTCTTGAAGCTGCAACAAAAGGGGATTCAACAGTATTTTTATACTCTTCAATTTTTCTTCTTTTGCCAAGTTCATCGTCAGCAAGATCCTTGAAGATAACCCCAATAGCTGCTTCTGCGCCCATAACTGCAATTGATGCATTTTCCCAAGAATAATTTATATCCCCCCTTAAATGCTTTGAGTTCATAACTATATAGGCCCCGCCATAAGCTTTTCTGGTAATAACGGTAATTTTAGGCACTGTCGCTTCTGAATATGCATAAAGAAGTTTTGCTCCGTGTTTAATGATGCCCGCATGCTCTTGATCTACGCCAGGCAAAAAGCCAGGCACATCGACGAGAGTAACAATAGGTATGTTAAAAGCATCGCAAAATCTTATGAATCTTGCGGCTTTACGTGATGCTTTTATATCAAGGCAGCCAGCAAGATGCATAGGCTGGTTCGCTACAAATCCAACAGCATGACCTTCCATATATCCAAATCCTATAATTATGTTTTGCGCATAATTTGGCTGAAGTTCAAAAAAATCTTCCTCATCGACAATTCTTTCAATTAGCTCCTTCATGTCATACGGCTTATTAGGATTTGTCGGAACCAAAGTTCTGAGCGACATATCAACCCTATCTGCTGCGTCATTAGTGTATCTTGTTGGAGATTTTTCCATGTTAGATAGTGGTAGAAAATTAACAAATCTTCTCACCTCAAGAAGGGCCTCGATATCGTTAGCAAAAGCTCTATCAGCAACTCCGCTGATTTTGGTATGAACAGAAGCGCCGCCTAGTTTTTCTTGCGTAACATTCTCGCATGTAACAGATTTGACAACTTCAGGTCCGGTTACAAACATATACGAGGATCCTTCGACCATAAAGATAAAATCTGTAAGAGCTGGCGAATATACCGCCCCGCCTGCGCAAGGCCCCATTATAATAGATATTTGCGGAATTACGCCCGATGCTTGTACGTTTTTGTAAAAAAGATCTCCGTAACCAGCAAGTGCATCAACACCTTCTTGTATACGAGCCCCTCCTGAGTCATTGATTGCGATTACTGGCGCCTTGACATTGAGGGCCATTTCGTAAAGCTGACATATTTTCTTTGAATGATATTCGCCCAAAGAACCCCCAAGCACGGTAAAATCCTGACTATACACAAATACAAGCCTACCATTGATTGTTCCGTGTCCTGTAACAACTCCGTCCCCTGGAAATTTATTCCCGCTCATGCCGAAATTATTACATCTATGCTCAACAAACATATTAGTTTCCTCAAAGGAATCTGGATCAAGTAGTACCTCGATACGCTCTCTTGCTGTTAGTTTGCCTTTATTATGTTGGTGAGCAATTTTTGCAGCGCCGCCTCCTGTTAGAGCTTCGCTTATCTTTTTGTCCAAGGTTGGCTTATTTGCAAAATTCATAAAAGTTTTATTCTTTTTTAGCCCACTTAACATACAAGTTTTAAATTTTTTTGAAACAAAAAATTCAGAATGAAGCTCCTAAAATAAAAGAATTAAAATATGAGAAAATTAATTATAGAAATTGCAAAATGAACTGTTATAGTAATTTTATAACTATGTTTAATATAACTATATAATGGTTCCAAATAATGGTTCTAATTTTTCAAAATTTAGTAAGATGAATGCGCTTCTTATATCATAACTCTCATAGAAGAGAGTTACTATTATATCTTTATATATGCATAATGTGCGTTGTTTCTATGGTGTTTATTGGAGGTCTTACGAGACTCACCGGATCAGGTCTGTCCATTACTGAATGGAAACCTATCACAGGTGTTATACCGCCATTTTCTGAACCTGAATGGATAATTGAGTTTGAAAAATATAAAATATCACCGGAATTTATCCATATTAACAATCAAATCTCACTAGAAAATTTTAAGTTTCTTTATCTGGTTGAGTTTTTTCACAGAATAGCAGCAAGGATAACAGGCTTAATATTTTTGATACCTGCTATAATATTATGGAGCAAAGATATGCTTCCAAATAGAACAAAATATACTCTCACTTTTGTTTTGATAATTGGAATATTTCAAGGTTTGATGGGATGGTACATGGTAAAAAGCGGATTAAAGGATTCGCCGTATGTTAGTCATTTTCGCCTGAGTTTTCATTTGTGCCTTGCTCTTATTATATATATGCTACTGGTCAATGAGGCGGTAAATACTTATTTAGAGCAGTATAAATTCTCTACCTTAAATTATAAGTGGAATATTATTATCATTTTACTTTTTTTGCAGATTTTTCTTGGTGGACTGGTTGCTGGGTTAGATGCAGGCAAAATTTATAATCAATTCCCTTTAATGGGAGATGGACTTGTGCCAACGGAGTTTAATATTCTAAGAACAGAGGAATATTTACATAATGCTGCGTCTACACAATTTTTTCATAGAATGCTCGCCGTAATTATTGTCATGCTAATTTTTTTTAGATGTATAAAGCTTTTTTCAAAAGGCTATTATTTTGCTTCAATGATTTTGTTTGTATCTATCTTAGCGCAATTTATACTGGGTATTCTAACTTTGATAAATAATGTTCCTATATTTTATGCATCGATGCATCAAATTTTTGCTTTCCTGCTAACGGGTCTTGTTCTTATAGTGGCAAAAAACGATTGTCATTAGTTTTCTATAATCTTTTTTTTGCAAGAGAGTTCTGTTGTGCAAGCATAGTATAGTTGTATTTTTTTTGCTTAATAAAATGCAAGAAGTAATCTATAAAAAAATTTAAAAAACAATGAAAAAATCACTAGTTTGGCTCAGAAGATCTTTAAGAATCAGAGATAATAAAGTAATAGAGCAAGCATTAAAAAATTCAGAGATCATAATGATATGCTTTGTATTTGATACAAACATATTGGCGCATTTTCCTGATAAATCTGACAGAAGACTATCTTTCATAGTGAATCATCTTGAACTTATGAATCAATCACTTGGTAAGTTCGATTCTTCTATCCATATTTTATATGGAGATCCAGCTGAGGAAATCCCAAAATTCTCTGCCGCGCACAAAATTCAGGAGGTATTTGTCGATGAGGATTTTGAGCCCACCTCGATAACACGTGATGATATTATCTCTAGAAATTTAGAAAATATAGGTGTTAGGTTGACTAAAGTGCTTGATCACTTGTTAATACATCCTAAAAAACTACTTAAATCCGATAATTCACCATTTAAAGTTTTTACGCCAATGATGAAGGCATTAAGGGCAGCTCTTAAAACAGAAGAATATAGTGAGGTAAATTACAGTTTAAGAACTAGATTAGACGATATAAACAATGTTTTTGACAAAAAAGAGGTTTTGAGTAGGGCAGGTTACGAATATGTCGAGGATGAATTATGGCATCCTGCGAAAGCTACGAGTCAATTTGAAGAATTTCGAGATCAAAAGCTAGACTTATATCATTTAAATAGAAATCTACTATCAGGCGGACATACTAGTGCCATCTCGCCATATTTAAGATTCGGTGCTCTATCTATAAGGCAAGCCTTTAGAGACTCAATCGCAAGAGAGGTTGCGCCAAATTTTGTAAATGAGCTCATATGGAGGGAATTTTATGCATATATAATTTACCATTTCCCCCATTCTGTTTCAGCAGAGTTTCAGCAAAAATATCAAGGAAAAATACAATGGAGGCAAAATGAGCAGGAGCTTGAGGCATTTTTGGAAGGTAAAACTGGGTTTCCTGTTGTTGATGCGGGAATTAGGCAATTACTTCAAGATGGATGGATGCATAATAGAGCAAGAATGATTGTTGCAAGTTTTTTTACCAAGAATCTTTTAATGGACTGGAGAATTGGAGAGAGGTTTTTTAGCCAATATCTCATGGACTACGATCTTGCATCTAATGTTGGTGGCTGGCAATGGACTGCATCAACAGGAACAGATGCTCAGCCATTTTTTAGAGTGTTTAACCCATTCCACCAGTCAAAAGATTACGATGCAGAGGGAGATTATATCAAAAAATACGTTCCAGAATTAAAAGATATAAAGCCAGATAAGCTGCATGACCCAGATTTTTTAATGAATCATAAGATTTTGGGATATGTGCAACCTATTGTAGATTATAAAAAGACGCGAGAAGAGGCAATCTCTACATTTAAAAGTATTGAGCAATGAGAATAATATCCGGGAGGCACAAGGGAAGAATAATACCGTCCCTTGCACAAGAGGACTATAGGCCTACTACATCAAAATTTAGAGAAGCATTGTTTAGCATTTTATCCTCAGGAGAGTTCGGCGAGTCCGACGTGATCAAAGATGCAAAGATGCTAGATTTATATGCAGGTACTGGTAGTCTATCTTTTGAAGCTTTATCAAGAGGAATAAGATCAGTAACACTAGTTGACACAAATGAAAAATATTTGCAAATAGCAAGAGAATTTGCTCAAAAAATTAAAGAGGAGGACAAATTTTTCTGTATCAAATGCTCAGCAATCAATCTTTTATATTCAAATATAAAATATGATATTGTAGTGATGGATCCGCCTTATGGTAAAAAACTCATCACCAAAACTTTAAGATCTTTAGTTCAGAACAACTGGCTTTCAGATAATTGCATAATAGCGATAGAATCTGAGCCTGATGAAAAATTTCAGCTTGAAGATAATATGCATATTCTACAAAAAAGAAAATACGGAAACAGTAAACTTACGATTATCTCTTATGTCAAAGATCAAAAAACAATATGTATGTAATGGCTGCGGCGCTATTACCAGCAAATGGTCGGGCCAGTGCTTCGACTGCAAGGCATGGGATAGTATCACAGAAGAAATATTGGAAAAGCAGACCAAAGCTTCGCTTTTAACCTTAGGCAATATAAATACTGATTTTGCTCTAGAGATTGATACTTTAAGCGGTTATGTAGAGGAAGGTGCAAGGATAAATACTTCTGTAACTGAATTAGATAGAGTGCTCGGAGGAGGAATAGTACCTGGATCAGTAATATTAATTGGAGGGGATCCGGGGATAGGAAAATCCACAATTTTACTTCAAATTACAATGATACTATCTAAAAATAATGTAAATTGCTTCTATGTTTCTGGCGAAGAGTCGGCAAATCAGGTAAAGCTAAGAGCTTCAAGAATAAATATAGGAGAAACTGATAAGGTAATGCTCCTATCTGCAACTAATATTAATCATATACTCGCAACGATCGAAAAAGCAAGCAAACTTGATCTTGTGATTATTGATTCTATCCAAACTATTTATTCTGATGATTTTCCTTCTACCCCAGGGACTGTATCCCAAATTCGATCTTGCACCCAGATGCTTGTAAATTACGCAAAAAGAAATAATATCGCAATTTTTCTTGTTGGGCATGTCACTAAAGAAGGAGAGCTTGCAGGGCCTAAAATACTAGAACATATGGTAGATACTGTTTTGTATTTAGAAGGAGATCAAAATAACCACTATAGAATTCTTAGATCTGTAAAAAATAGATTTGGCGGAATCAACGAGATTGGTGTGTTTGAAATGACAAGCCTCGGCCTCAGAGAAATTCATAATCCTTCTGAGCTTTTTATTATGGAGCGCAGGAATAATGTCAGCGGCACTGCTGTTTTTGCATCTATTGAAGGATCAAGGCCAATTTTAGTCGAGGTACAAGCTTTAATTGCCCCTTCATTTATGCCTATGCCAAAAAGATCTGCTGTTGGGTGGGATAGTAACAGATTATCTATGATGCTTGCAGTGCTTGCAGTTAGATATGGGTTAAATGTTTCAAATAAAGAAGTATATTTAAGCGTTGCAGGTGGATTAAAGATAATTGAGCCTGGTATAGATCTTGCGGTAGCTGCAGCGCTTCTATCTGCAGCAAGTAACAAGCCCCTTCCTAAAAATAGTATCTTTTTTGGGGAAATAGGTTTATCCGGAGAAATCAGGCGAGTGAACCAAATGGAAAATAGGATAAAAGAAGCGATAAAACAAGGCTATAACCAAATTTTTTGCGCAGGTGACCATCAAGATTTCAAGGAAAATATTAAGAATTTAAATCATATATCCCAGCTTAAGTCTTTGTTTTAGTTGTTAGTATTATTTAATTCTGGTGTTTATACCGAAATTTACCAGTAGTAATAAAAGAATAACATTCCTCCATTGTCGCTACGTTATATAATATGTGTAAATGACTTGAATTGATCGTGACATAGTCCATAGCGCCTTGTATTTGAATATTTTTATAAAATACAATACCATCGGTTAAACATTTATTACGATGAGAGAATGAAAATGGGTTCAAAGAGACGCATCCAGATATAATGCCAAACTCATAATCACTTGGTTTTTTTATGCGCTCAAAGAAGGTGCTATTGTTTTTCAGGTCGTCTATTACAGGTCCAAGAGTTTTGCGTAGAAAAAAACCTAGGAGATCTTGTCTCAAAAAATCATAGCCACAGCTTGGACTTGCGATAAAAACAACTCTCCCAAGATTATCTGGTCTATGTTTATCTAATATATATCTGGTAATTACACCGCCAAGAGAAAAACCTACAAAATGTACTTTTCTGCAGTTTGTGATCTCTTTTTTTAGATTAGGAACTACGAATGTCTCAGCAAGCTCAGTAATATTATATTGGTTTTGTAGCGCTGGATATTCAGGTACTATGGCCCTAAAGCCATTCTCTTCGAAAAAATTCTTTAGCTTAACAAAACAAAAGCCACCTTTTGCATATCCATGTATGAACACTACGCATTCAGAGGCAGAGCTGTGAGACGAGCTGCTGCTTAGTACAAAGAGTAGTAATATGATTTTAGTAAATATATTATTTTGCATATTTGTTTTATAACTTGAAAACGTTTTCTTTTATAGCAAAAATTTTTTGTACTTCTTTTTTTGAAATTCATATGTAGAGTTTTATTGTTTGGGTTTGGTATTATTCAGGAAAGATGAAGGATGTGTCCGGATGCTAGAATAAGAACTGCTTGACTTGTGATTTAGAGGATAATATAATATCCATTATATAAGAATAAGACACACAAGGGATATTATGATATCAGTTAATATGATGACTCCAAGTGAAATGCAAAAGAGAGTAGCAAGCAGGGCACGCGATCTTCGGCTTGAACTAAATTTAAGTCAGCAGACCTTGTCAGAAAAGTCTGGGGTCAGTTATGGCTCTTTAAAAAAGTTTGAGCAAACAGGACAAATATCTTTGGAATCGCTGCTTAAACTAGCTGCGATACTTGGATGTATGGATGATTTTAACGCGCTGTTTGTGCGTAAGAGCGCTGAGAAAGCTTTATCGCTTGATGAGCTAATTGATGATGGAAAAAGAAAACGTGGTAGAAAATGAGCTTCCGGGATCAAAATCTTGTTTATGTGTATTATCATGGCTCTCTGGAAAAGCAGCTCATGGGAAGGTTATTGCTGAAAAACAGGCAAATCTTTTTTGAATATGATGCTGCTTTTATTAAAACGGGTCTTGAGTTATCGCCTTTCAAACTACCCCTTAAAGCAGGTGTTATAGAATCGAATGATCGTACTTTTGAAGGTTTATTTGGTGTTTTCAATGATAGTTTACCCGATGGCTGGGGGCGATTACTTCTAGACCGAAAATTAATGAATGCAGGGCTTAATCCAGGCACTCTCTCACCGCTTGATCGTCTTTGTTTTGTAGGAACAAGCGGTATGGGAGCTTTATCTTATGAACCTAAAAATCCAAGTTCTATATCCCATATCACCAATGATTTAGACGAAATTGATAGCGAAATACAAGCAACATTAGATGAAAACGATACTTATGTAGATGATTTGCTGGTGTTGGGAGGATCTTCGGCGGGAGCGCGTCCTAAAGTATTGCTTAATATTGATGGCGTGGATTGGCTGATTAAGTTCAGATCTCAGCTCGATCCCAAAGATATAAGCGCTATCGAATACGCCTATCACCTTATGGCAATTGATGCAGGGCTCATTGTGCCGGAAGCAAGGCTTTTTCCTTCAAGAAAAGGCATCGGGTTCTTTGGTGTTAAACGGTTTGATAGAAACGGTGATAGCCGCATTCATATGCATACCATTGCAGGTCTCCTTCATGCTGATCACCGGGAGCCTTTCCTTGATTACGAAAGCATTATGAAAGCAACCTTGTATTTAACAAAAGATATCAGGCAATGTGAAATCCAATTTAGAAATGCCGTTTTTAATGTGTTAAGTCATAATCGCGATGACCATTCAAAGAATTTTTCATTTTTAATGGACGCACAAGGTAATTGGACCGTATCGCCTGCCTACGATTTAACTTTTTCCTCAGGTCCTGCAGGTGAGCATTCGACGATGATTATGGGTGAAGGAAAAAATCCTACAAAAAAGCACCTGTTAAGATTGGCTGGTACCTGCAATATCAAGCAAGATAAAGCTTTAGAGATTATCCATCAGGTTTTAGCTGCAACTGAAAAATGGGATAGTTTTGCAACTAAGGTTGGTGTTTCTAAGCTTCAAACCAAAAACATTGGAGAGGCTTTGCGTACTATTCGTAAAAACTCCGGCATCTTCTCTTAAGTAAGCCCGGGGGAAGAATATCCAGAGTATCTGTGCATATTCATACCATTTATCGGCATGTTATACTTGACTTATACGCTATTTATCGGCATAATAAATAATGCAAGAGAAACTGATATTGAGCTTATATCATGCCGACAAACTTTAAACCCATTTATAGTATCACGATAATTCAAAGGTGAAGTGCAACGCCTAATGTGCTATAAGAGCACTATTCAAAAAAAAGGAATTGCACTTCACCTTTGAATTATCTTATCTTAGTCTTTTTTCTAAAATTCCAATTCCATAAAAAATTAAGACCTAGTATGAAAGTAGAGAAATAGAGTGCATCCTTAATAAGATTTATCAGATCGTTGTTATCTCGATAAAAATCTAGTATACCTTCAAGAAAGTTGCTCACAATGAATTTCCAATTAAAATTACTATTCTATAAAATAAGTTGAGTTGGCATTTTTCTATTTCTTAGTATATCAAAAGCACATCTTTTTGCGTCATTTGTTAAGCAACAATCACAGCTTATTAATTAGAAAACTTTCATATCATAAAGTCAAATGATTCTCTAATTTAGAACCTCTATCGCTACTCCGGTTTTCGTTCTCTAAAAAATGAATGCCTAAAAAGCACTGATCCTCCGAAACGTAGGTAAATAGAGGGTCCCCGGACATGCGTACCTTCGTCCCGAGCGTTCGATGCAAGCGGAGATGGAGAGGCTAAAAACAGAGATTTTGGGGGAAAAATGACAAAACTGGAGAAAGTGAGATGCGAGTGTCGTGTAGTTAAAGACGCTTTTTTGCAAAGGCTCTACCTGATGACGTTTTTAAATATGCTTCAAATTTTTCTGCTCTATCTTTATCAATAAATGCCGTGTAGCCAATAAGCTTCTACGGCCTGAACTTGTTGGTATGTATAAATTTTCCAGCATTATGCTCTTATAGTCTTTTATGTTGAATTAGCTACGTTGTTGACTCGTCGCTCACCTAATACTCATAGGCTTCTCTCCTCGCGCCTAGTATCTAATCCAACCTAAAAGACTATATAATCTTCGCTCAACATTTGATGTTAAACCAATGTAATATCTGTCAGGATTATTTTCGCTTTGAATGGGATATACAAAATACATAAACTGCCCGTCTTCGTTTCATTCGTCTACGCCACGCTTCGACGTAATTTCACTACGAAGTGGCACAACGCCATAGCGCGTTCCGCGCGACGGCGGATGGCGGAGTGGAGAGGATTCGAACCTCCGATACGGTATAAGCCGTATAACGGTTTAGCAAACCGCCGCCTTCAGCCTCTCGGCCACCACTCCATTTTTACTTAACACCAAATCCTATTTTTAAATGATCATTTATAAATGGGGCTTGGCATTAATATACGCTAATACATGCTCTCCCTAAAATTCATTTCTTCAGGTTTAATTCTAGAGAGTTGGTGTAATAACGACAAACCTTTTAGCATTATTTACCCAGAATTTCCAGAGTTTTTATCAATTTTTTTGAAAAATACGCCAAAATACTATATAACTTAAATTTGGACGTTAAATCTAAATTAGTCATTTTAATTCAATTTATCAAACTTATGTAAATGATACTCGTAACGTTATTTCTGGTATTTACAGTCTTGGTTCTCGTGGTTGGTATTATATTAATGGCCACAGGGGGCAAATTTAACAATAAATATTCTAAAATGCTTATGAGCTCGAGGGTCATTCTGCAATTCATTTCAGTAATTCTGATATTCTTATTTCTTGCTAAAAAATAACAAAAAACATAATTCAATATATGCCGTAAATATTCTTTTTCTGGTATATTATTCTTTTTTTTGCCCAGAATATTTCCATAATATCAATTTACAGTCCGACTTGTATTTTATCCACTCCGGCAAGCTCTTTTGCGACCGCAATTTTTGCCGGATCTCTTTCTCCATTGCGATTAATTATAATAAGTTTACCATGACCATAGTTAAAATCATTACTAAAATCATACATTAGACCATATATAATCAAAGTCCCCGATTCTACTTGCTCACGAAATTTCTCCGCAACATAATCAACTTGATTATGTACGTTAATTGCAGCGCCATGCGATATAGTTTTTGCTCCTGCAACTGACAAAGAATCAAGTTCCCTTCTCAGCGATCCTGAGTAAGATCCGTGCTCTTCAAGAGAAGCTGCAACTGCCCCGCATTTACTATGTCCTACTATAAGTAATATTGGAGTTTTGAGGTAGTGTATTCCGAATTCCACCGAACCTTCGCAGGTAGTAATTTGATTACCTATATTACGTATTACGAATATATCATTAGTCGGAGTAGAATCTATCGCATTAATTTGCACTCTTGAATCTGAGCACATTACTAATGTAACCTTAGGAGTTTGAACATCTGGAAATAAGATCTCCTTATGATCCTTTGCTAATTCTTGATGTGTGTTATTACTACTGAAAATTTCATGAATATATTTGTTTATCACTTCATGAAAGTCTGCGCCAAATTTGTTTTGATCGTCCTTAGACATAAATTCTTACCTTATTAATTCACGAAATAAAATGATGATATACTTATATAAATATATCAATTTGACCAGAAGTCATTATAAATCTTCTCGCTTGACCTAAATATAAACTTTTGTAGAATAAAAGTCTTTTAACATAAAGCTCTAAACTGACTAAATGAATATTAGAACAAGATTCGCTCCCTCTCCAACAGGTCTGCTCCACGTGGGTAATATTAGAACTGCCCTCGTGAATAAATTATTTGCGCTTAAACACCAAGGTGAATTCATACTTAGGATTGATGACACTGACAGAGCAAGATCTACCAAAGAGTTTGAGGAATCTATAATATATGACCTAAACTGGCTAGGTTATGAATATAGCGAAATATACTGGCAATCTAAAAGAGTTGAAAAGTATATGGAAGCAATCGAGCGTCTTAAAAAAATTGGAAGACTGTATGAGTGTTTTGAAACAGAGGAAGAGCTAAATATTAAACGTAAATTTCAGCTTTCGAATGGAAGGCCGCCAATATACGATCGAGCAGCATTAAAATTAACTAGCAAACAAAGGCAAGATCTTACTGAATCGGGCAGGAAGCCTCATTATAGATTTAGATTAGACGATTCATTGGTTGAATGGAAGGATATGATTAAAGGTATCACGCATTTTGATGTAACTCATATTTCCGATCCTGTAATATTAAAAGAAGATGGATCAATGACTTATATGTTATGTTCTTGCGTGGATGATATTGACATGAAAATTTCTCATGTGATCAGGGGAGAAGATCATGTTACAAACACAGCAATTCATGTTCAGATTATTGCAGCTCTAGGCGCAAAGTCCCCGGAATTCGGACATTTAAGCCTTATCAAAACAAAAGAAGAAAAAATATCAAAAAGAATTGGAGGTGGGTCTGTAAAAGAGCTGCGCGAGCAAAAAAATATTGAGCCCATGTCAATAAATAGCTTTTTTGCCAATTTAGGCACGCATAATAAAATAGCCCCTTACAAAAACCTAAGTGATTTGGTTAAAATATTCGACATTGGAAAATTTGGCACTAGCCCCACAAATTATTCTGAAACTGAACTTGAGCAATTAAATCATAAATATATCATGTCTCTTGAATTTGAGGAGATAGAGGGACGATTAAATAACGCAAATAGCAAAAAATTCTCCAAAGAATTTTGGAACACAATAAGAACTAATGTGAGATCGCTAAAAGAAGCAGAGGATTGGTGGGATATTTGCTATAATTATGCCTTCGCAAGGCCCGAGGCAGATGATCTTATTGTGTTAAAAAAAGCCATAGAGTCCATAAGAGATCTGGAGTTTAATAAAGATTTATGGATAGTTTGGACGAATAAAATAAAAGAAAAGACGGGTAGGGTAGGTAAATCACTGTATATGCCACTTAGAAGGGCTATTACAGGCCTGGATCATGGCCCTGAACTTTCAGATCTCATTTTACTTATGGGCAAAGAAAAGATAATTAATAGGCTAGAGGATTCTATTAAGTCGTTAGACAATTAGTAGATTACGCCAATAATTATAAATATTAGAGCAAGCATATACGATAACTTAAGTCTAAATAATCTATCATATTTTTCGTGCAACATCATATTTTGAAAATTTTCCACATAATCAGACAACTTCCCATATTGCGAGAATTGCTCTTTGATTTTATATGGTGATTTTATGATAAATATGTTGTAAGCATTTTGAATAAGATAGTTAAAAATAACGAGCATGCTAGAGATTAAGGCAATGGAAACTGCTGCATATATTATGTCAGTGTCTATGTGCGCATAATGAATTAACTGTGTAATTGTGATTACTGAAGATGCAATAACTAAAACAGAGAGTTTGTATATTTTACTGAGCTTTGTAATAAATGTGATTGCGATTATTATCGCAAAAATGTAGTAGAGATATTCACTTAGCTGCATAAATAGTCATATATAGGTTCAACATAAAGAGCAACTATATTAGCGCCAAGGGCCGCGGTGCATACCAGACAAAAAAGTACCCTATTAGATTCTGGATTTGATTCTGCATTAAAGTCCGAATCAGAATCTAAATTACCATTTGCAGAAAATTTATCAGACGTAGCTCCGTAGGACATAGAGATCATTATTCTACCAAGATATATTATACTAAAAAATGAGGATAGTATAATGCTCAAGAGTGAAGCTAAATTATAATTACTCGCAGCAATATTCTTAACTACATCCTTAAATTCTCCAAAGTAAAATATACTATATCCAGAAAGAATTAATGACGTTAACACAAATAATAAAAATATAATTTTCTGATTCTTAATTACGCCAGCAAGATCGTCTACATCAAAAAAAACCTCCTTTGTATAGAGATAGCCAAGTAACAGAAATAATGATAATTTAGCATATGAATGTATTATTAATTGTTTTATCACGATTTCAGAGCCAAGATTACTAAGTAACATTACTAGCATTAAGTTTAGATAACATATGGTAGACCATGCTAAAATTTTTTTTGCACTAGTTTCAATAATCCCCATTGTGCCTGAGTATGCAAGACCTATCATCGGCAAAAAATATATCATATGGTAACCATTTATTATCGTTTCTAATGTTTGCTGGCCTACAATTTCTTCAAGTATTTTTGTTAAGCAAAATATCCCGCTATTTACAACGAGTACGCCATGTAAAATAGCGCTCGTTGGATAATTCGCAGCCATTGCGTAAATAAGCCAGTCATGAAGTGGAAATATAGCGGTTTTTGCTATACCATACATAAACGCAAGCAGAATAAGAATTTTATGTCCATGCCATATATTATGTAATATTCCGTTACTATCGCCATTAAAATAACCTCCATCACAAGCGTAGGTAACAAAAATAACAGTAGGTAGAAATAAACAAACAGACGAAGAGAATAAATAATTTATATATTGCCTTAGCCCATGTGATGCAGCAGGACTATATACATGGCCAACAAGTGGTAATGTCAATAATGTTAAAAGTTCGTAAAATACATACATAGTCATCAAATTACCTGCAAGACCAAGCGCGATGGAGGCGCAAAAAGAAGCGTTAAGGAATACTCCAAACCGCTCCACTCTTCCTTCATTTTTCACTTTAATATAATATAAACTGTAAAAATAAGAAATAGGCCATAGGCTTGCGACTAGAACAATAAATATTGAGCCGAGTTTATTTGGACGCAAATATAAAGATACGTTTTCGTTAATCAAAAATTTTATTTCCTCCTCAGGGCGGATTTTACATATTAGAATAGAAAGAATAATTACAACCACAAAACTCAGTATGATCGTAAGTTTATGAAATATACTATTGCTTCTTATGCCTGATAATATTGTAATAAAAATGGATGTAGCTAATAGCGCTTCTATCATACTAAGAATTCCTTGTATAAAATATTGCTAAAAATCAATAACAAAAGAAGTATTGCAGTTGGTACTAACATCCCAGCATATGACTTAATATGCTCTGTAACATTTTGATCATTTTTACTAGTTGGCTCTGCTGTTATTATTATTTTTAAAATATTCATGAATGTTAATATAGTAAAGCACGAAGATACGAGGATAAATGGGAGATATATACTATGCATTTTAAATATCTTCTCTATCAGTTCTATTTTTGCATAAAACATTATTGTAGGAGGCAGAGATGCCGCATTTAAAAGTAAGAAAATTAATGAGTAATTTAGATATCTATGATTGGAGAATATATATTTTACATCTCTAATATTAAGATTATTTGTTTTTGCGATTAAAGTTAAATGAGCAAGGCCCATTTTTGTTACGGAATCTATTATCAGAAGTTCAAGCGCCACCGAAAGATTAGTGCCATATCCGAATTTTGCTCCATAAGGCCATAGAAGTAAAAAGGAGCTAAATGAAGATATCGAAGAATATATAAGTAGATCTATAAATTTTTCCGTGAAATATCCGAGTATCGAACATACTAATGCGCTTATGCATAGTATTAAGTATACTTGATGTATGGTACTTGACGAAGAGTATAAAAAGTGGAATTTATGAAAAAGCGCAATTATTATAATATTGCCCAGTGATAGAAAAAAAATAGAGTTTGTAGCTGATGTGCTTGAATATGACTGAATTTTCCATGAGTGAAAAGGAAATATTGCGAGTTTGATCAAAATTCCTACAAATAATAAAGGTAATATTAGTTGCAAATGTTCGTTTTGAGCCAAATTCGCTTCTTTAATAATACTTAGGTTTAGACTTCCTGTTAATATTAAAAGAAATCCTACAAATACTAAAATTAGGCTGGAAGCAACAGTTCCGATAATCAGATAATCAAACGTGTAATTAATAGCTTTTTTTTCGTTGCTGATTGCTAAAAGAGGGTATGAAGATATAGTCACTATCTCCAAAAATACGTATAAATTAAATGCGTCATTTGTTAATATAATTCCAGAAAATCCTGCATTAACAATTAAGAATAATGCATAAGGAATGAATCTTCTATCCTCCTTTAAAATAGGTTCAACTTGGCTTTTAAATGTTGATGCATAAGACATGCTAAAAATAGAGGCAAGAGTATATTGAAGAGTTAATAACAAACTCTCAAAATGCCCTAACATAAACTCTATTCCTACTTTTTTTTCGTATCCTCCAAAAATATAATCTATATCATCTTTGCTAAATATAAGAATGAACAACGAGTATAGAAGCATAAGTATATTTGCAGTAATCATCAATCTACTGCCTAAAATTTCGCTACAAGTAATAACGATCATTAGAGAGAAAAATACTGGAAGACCAATAAGAAGAGCAGGTGCATGATGCAGCAAAAAACTATACATATAATGAGGACTTGTTGTTTTATGTTAGCTCATCTTCTTTAATCGTGCCATGATCCTTAGTCATTTTTGAGAGTAAGCTTAGGCCTATAGATGTAGTTGCAAGTCCAACTACTATAGCAGTTAGCATTAAGACCTGTGGAAGCGGATTTGAATAAATCAGTATATTTTGATCGTAAACTGGAGGCTTCGCGCCGGTAATTTTACTAATAGACATAAAAAATAATAATACACCTGATTGCATTATTATTACTCCAACTAGCTTGGTAAAATAATACCTAGTTGCAATACTCATAAAAATTCCAAAAACTATCAAGAAGCTGGATAAAAAATATGGTAAATTATTTAGCATATAATTCTCTGTAAATTAAAAAAATTGTCGAGGATACAGCAATCCCAACCCCAAATTCAATAATAATAATACCAAGTATGTGCGCATATTCTTGTGATACTATAAAGAGAAATGCATCATAATCAAAAAATTTTCTACCAAAAATTAAACCAAAAAAACCCACGAACCAGTAAATTAATATACCAGTAGCGCCAATTCTTGCTAACAAGTTCGGGCTTATCATCATCTTAATATCAGCTACTGAAATATCATAACCAATAAGGCATGTAGCAAATAGACTGCCAGCTTGGAAGCCTCCGCCTGGTGAAACCTCTCCAAAGATTTGAATATAAAGTGAAAAACATATTAAATATGGCAATAAAAAGCTAGTTGAGATTTTGTTTATATTGCTGCTACTACTACTTCTCATAACGAACTCCAACTATGTTATAAACACCAAGTCCTGCGGTAAAAATTACAATCGTTTCTAGCATCGTATCAAACGCTCTATAATCTCCAAGTATTGCGGTAACAAAGGCTGGAATATTAATCTCCTTAAGTGTATTTTGTAAGTAATATTCAGAGCTTAAATGGATAATATTTTCTTTATTGCCAAATTCTGGCAATACTGGACTTAGTTTATAGAATAAATAAACTATAGATAAAGTAGCGAGTATTCCGGCGTAAATTCTTACGCTAGGCCGCTCAGATGGATTATCGGTGCTTATCTGGACTTTTTTTGCAAGTAAAATGATAAAAACTGTTGATGTAGCTGCATTTATAGAAGCTTCTGTAAGAGCGACATCTGCAGCATCTAAAATCAAATAAAATATGCATACTAAAGCGCTCACTGAAGATAAGCCGAAAATTATTATGAGCTTGCTTTTTGAAGATAGTATCAGCAGGCATAATAAAATAAGACTCAATAATAAATTAATCGATATAATATCAGTAAAATTTAAGATGCTAAACGAATTAATGTTCATTATCACCTGTTAAATAAATAGAGTGAGCGATTGAATGAGAGACGATTGGTGAAATAAAAAATATCATAATAGCGAGTAAAATATACTTTAGACATATTGGATCTCCATAATTTTTTATAGAAAGCGCAATATACACAATAGGAATTCCAAGATTATCAGATATGCTAGTTGCATGAATTTTTGAGTAATCGTCTTTGAATCTTAAAACCCCTATTGCCGCTGAAAATATAAAGAAATATCCAGTCAAAAGTAAAAGGTAAAAAATTGAATCAATTATAGTCATAAGTTAGTATCAGATGAGATATTAAGTTTTTTTGGTAAATGTAAAAATATACGCAAGAACACCTGCTAGCGAAAACCACATGGCTGCATATGCTATGTGATTATTTTTAATATTTATCATCATATTTGGCGTGATAGGGAGCATTTTCGTATCAAACTGATGAGATGCATCAAGTGCTGAGATGAAATAATCCACCAGCTCCATATCAAAATAAGACGAAATCTCTGTCATGTCGAGCGTAAAACAGATTTTTTTTTCAAAATTATTACGCGGAATCAACAAGGAGCTTGACTCTTTAGGCATGATAAGACCAGATAATTCAACGCTTTTGCCATTTTTGATCTCCTCGAGCAAATTATGCATATTTTTTGTAAGTACCCACCCTATTACCACTGCGAATTCTTGATTGGCCCTCTCTGGCAATTCAACTTCTCGTGAGAATGTGTCTTGAGTTACATTATCGGAATTCTCACGCGCGAATATAGGCTTACTTTCTGTCTTTTGCTCTAAATCTGATAAGACTTCTCTTGTCAGTGCAATACTTGAGGATTGTTTGCTTGGAAGTCTAAGGTTAGAAGCTTTTAGTTTTACAATCAAATAAGCTCCATCTTGATTTTTAGCAAGAGGGTGCCTTCTATATAGCCATAAAATATCCGAGGAATGTATATATCCACTAATTTTTACAAAGTCGTAAATTTTTAAGTTCTCTACATCAAAATCTGCAGTAGGAGGTTCATTTAACGATAAAATAATGTTGCTTATGTACTTTTCTTTTTCAATAGATCTAAGTACCTGCCAAAAACCAAGTCCAATCAAAAGCAAAAAAAAGACGAAGATCACTAGTTTTTCTATAAAAATTTTTGAATAAAAATTATATTTTTGCATCTTGCACTATTGAAATTTTTTTGTATACTGAGCCACCAGTTAAGACTTATAAATCTGATTTTATTAGCTTATTATGTTTTTTAACTATATTTGTTAGCACTATATTCGTTACAACATACTAATATGCGAAGATATAGTTATTTAAATATCAAGATTTCAAACTTAAACTTAATTAATTTACATTTTCACATCTAAAATCATGAAAAAATTACATCTCGTTTTTCTAGCACTTTCCTTGCTTACATTTCATATTAACGCTGAGGAGATAAATGTTCAACAAAAACCTTCGAGCAACATACACAAACACCTAAAAATAAAAAGGCAGGCAAAATTTAAGCCTTTAGCTATTGGGGTTGAAAAAGCGGTGATGGCCTTCAAAGAAGAGCCTTTGTCTGAGAATGGCATTTGGGATCTAAAAATTCTCGAAAGAAATACCGAGCTTAGAGACTTATTAAACCATTTTTTAGCTGGAAAATATGGGAATAGAGCTAAAGATCTGAGTTTGCATAATGTTGGAAAAGAAGAGCTCATAGTTATTTTAGAGAAAGAGGGCTTTACGAAAAAAGACTTAATTGATACCTCAAAAGAAAATAGCACAAAAAAAGATAGACTTTTAAATGAAAGCGGTGAAATATATGTTCATGCTGATGGATCTATGTTTAGAATCAAAGATGCTTCGAATAGAAGAAAATATAGGCAGCAAGCATATTATGTTAAATCTGTTCTCAAAAACCCTGAAGGGCCTCCTTCATGGCAAAACGAGGCTTTTAAAGTATCAGAGTCTGGATATCCTATCCCTAAGGCCCCAAGGCAGTCCGATGGAATCAAGCTTCATGCCCCGAATAGCTCTGGACCTGATGAAGATGAGGGATGGCTTGGATATATTATGGACGAAGCTCATATAGAATTAAATTCAGAAAATGATAAAAGTTAGTTTTGTAGTTAATGTTTTTAATCAGGCAAATTTTGTTGAGCCGGTAATAGAATCTCTAAAAAAATTATCTGGCGATTTTCGTAAGGAATTCATTATTGTTAACGATGGATCCACGGACGATTCTTTAAGTGCTATAAAGGCTTTTTCATCGGACTTACCAAACACTACTATCATATCTAAAGACAAGCGTGGTCCTTCGACTTTCATAAATGAGGGAATCTTGCTTGCATCTGGCTCTCACATTAAGTTCCTTGATGGAGCAAGTATTATAGATCCTAAGGGCTTTGAATATCTTCTTGAGCTAATGGAAAAAAATCACCAGAAGGTTGCGTTTGGTTTAGATGCGTCTTACAGTTTTAATGATCAAAATTTACTGACGCAAAATGTGAATTCAATGCTTTACGCAAACTTAAATGATAAGTACGAAGCATCACAAAATCTGTACTCTAACTTTGTTACTACCCTGAATTTAAATGCCCGAACTACTTCGTATCAAAAAGATAATAATTCAGGTCATGTTAGAACAAGGATAATTGATTCTCCTTTGTTAGAATTGTCTAAGTCAAGTAAAATTGGTCTTGTGGGTGATCCAACTTCAATGATCTCAAGAGGACTTTTAGATGAGATCAGCAAATTTGATAATGAGATCTATCAAAGAACCTTTTCTTTATCTTTAAGATGTGCGTCAAAAGCTAAATTTATTCAGGCAAAAAAAATTATATGCTATCGCCCATCAATCGCAAAAAACGTTACAAAAACCTCAAAGGTTCCAGAATATATCGAGTTTTTGCTGGCTGTAAAGAATCTGATTTCATTCGACACTGAATATGTTAGAAGAAATATTCATGATATTTATAAGCTAGTGGCTTCTCGTTGTTGGTATGTCGATAAAAGAAAATACTTAGAATTACTATATTATAATACAAAGACTTTTTACAAAAACCAGGATCCTATAAAGGATCTGAAGCAGTTTATAGACTATTCCATAAACTCAAAAAACCAAATAAATTAATCATTTGGAAAGTAGTATTGATATGAGCATACGGAGTGAAAAGACCGTAGGCGTATATCTCAAGTAGAAAGTAGAGTTTTCAAATTGCTCTAATAAAAACTTTGAGGGTCTATTTCGGCTCTGATATAGACGCTCGAATGGGGTTTTATTTTGGCAAGTAATGTATCTATATATTTTTGAATATCATATTTTTTATCAGAGATATATAATATTCTAAACCTAAATTTACCTCTAAGTTTGCTCATGGTTGCAGGCGCGGGCCCAAGAATATTAACTCTATTAACTTTTGGACTTAAGTTTCTGATTTTTTTTGCTTCGTGCAAGGCAAGATTCTCGTTATCTGAGGAAATTATAAGCGCAACTATTCTAGTAATTGGTGGTAACGACGATTTTACTCTTGATTCTATCTCTTCTTTATAAAATGATTCTTGATCGTCGTTTTGTATATGTTCAAATAATTTAGTATCCTGATAATAAGTTTGAAAAAAGGCCGCACCTTCTGTTCTAGATCTGCCAGCTCTTCCGCTAATTTGGCTTAAAAGCTGAAAGCATCTCTCACTTGCTTTCAAATCAATATTAGAAAGACCAGAGTCTGCGTCAATAATTCCAACAACTGAAACATAAGGAAAGTGAAATCCCTTAGTGACTATTTGAGTGCCAACTATTATATCTACATCCCTATTTTCTATACTCTTGATGAGATCTGCTAATGCCGCCTCGCTCTCTACATTCACTTTGGTGAATAAAGCAAGTTTTGCAAAAGGAAATAATTGAGATATTTCATCTCCTATTCTCTCTACCCCTGGACCATATGCAATTAAATTATTTGAATCGCAATCTGGGCATTTATCCTTTTTGTCTTCTGTATAGCCGCAGTGATGGCATACAAGACTATTTGCATTTTTATGGTACACAAGCCATGAGGAGCAGTTATTACAGCTAAATCTATATCCGCAAGACACGCACAGCATCAATGGCGCATAACCTCTACGATTGATAAATAAAATAGCTTGATGCTTGTCTTCGAGTGCATTTTTAATTGCAACCTCTAGTTCTTTCGATATCCACTTTCCCCTAGGCTGGTTTCTCATGTTGATCACATGAATTTTAGGCATTACAGCCGGTCCATATCTTTCAGAAAGTTTTACTAAATCATACTTACCTTCAACAGAATTATAATATGTTTCTATAGAAGGTGTCGCAGAAGCTAAAACAATTTTGACCCCTTCAAGACTTGCTCTTAAAACAGCAGCATCCCTTGCATTATAAAGAGTTTGCTCCTCTTGTTTGTAAGAAGAATCATGCTCCTCATCAACAATAATGATCCCCAAATTCTTGAATGGTAAAAATAAGCTGCTTCTTGTACCTATAATGATTTTTACAGATGCGCTTGTAACACCAAAAAAAATATCACGTTTTTTTGCAGGGCTAACGCCAGAGTGCCAAATTATTGGATCGCATCCAAAAGCTTTTTTTAGCCTTTCTGCAATTTGCTGTGTTAAACTTATTTCAGGTAACATCAGTAAAATTTGTTTACCATCTCTCAGATGATCTGCTATTAAATGAAAATAAACCTCAGTTTTTCCGGATCCGGTAACCCCGTGCAAAACCGAGACCTTAGAAGTATTTTTGATAGCATTATAAGCTAATTCTTGTGCGGGACTGAGCGATGGGAGATTAAAGATAATATTTTGCTCTATAGATCTGACCTTGATCTCATCCTTAAATTTTACAGGTAGAATCATTTTTACTATAGATGCCATATCGGCTAGATAATATTTAGCAAAAAAATCGCAAAATTTAAGCAAGCCATCGGAAATCTTAAATTCGTTAAAAATACGAATAATTTCCTTAAGCTTAACAGAGTCGCTTAAATCATCGTTCCTGCGAATCACAATCCCAAGTAAAGTTTTATTTCTAAGTGGCACATGTACAATTGACCCTATATCTAGTTCTTTAGAATAAGAGTAGGTCAGAATAGGAACAGAATTGCTCGTAGTGACTATGTCAAACTTTTTCACAGTTTTCTTGAAAATATTGAATTAATAAGTAATATAGCGCTAAAGTTTTACAAGGTATAATGAAAAATTATTATATAACAACACCAATTTATTATGTTAATGATGTTCCGCATATAGGACATGCTTATACGACTATTCTTTCAGATGTTATTGCGAGATTTAAGAGGCTTAGTGGCGAAAATGTGAAATTTGTTACAGGAACTGATGAGCATGGTCAGAAAATCGAAAAAGCAGCTATTGCAAAAAATATCGATCCTAAAGCTTTTGTTGATGAAATATCTTTTAGGTTTAAAGAATTATGCAGCATCATTCAGGCAACAAATGATGATTTTATAAGAACATCTGAGGATAGACATAAAAAAGCTGCTACTATATTTTGGCAGAAACTTGAAGAAAGTGGCAATATTTATAAAGGTAAATATTCAGGCTGGTATTCTGTTAGAGACGAGGCATATTATACAGAAGATGAGCTCACCCCGGATGGACTTGGTCCTACTGGCTCAAAAGTTGAGTGGATGGAGGAAGATTGCTATTTTTTTGCTTTATCTAAATGGCAAGATAAATTATTAGAATTTTACGAGGCAAATGAGAATTTTATACTTCCTAAAGCAAGAAAAAATGAGGTCATAAGTTTTGTAAAAAGAGGACTTGTTGATCTTGCTGTATCAAGAACTGGTCTTAAGTGGGGTATAGAAGTGCCTGGGGATAAAGACCATACTATATATGTATGGCTAGATGCCCTTGTAAATTACTTATCTGCTGCCGGATATCCGGATGATCTACATGAGCTTTCGCTATTTTGGCCGTGTGATTTACATATGATAGGTAAGGATATAATAATTTTTCATGCTGTATACTGGCCCGCATTTTTGATGGCAGCAGGCATAAAGCCTCCAAAAAGAATTTTTGCTCATGGATGGTGGACTAACGAAGGACAAAAGATCTCTAAATCACTTGGTAATATTATTGATCCTCTTGAGATAATAGAAAAACATGGATCAGACTATTTCAGATATTATGTCACAAGGGAAGTGATAGCGGGAAATGATGGTAATTATTCGCCCCAAGCTTTTGCAGCCAGAATAAATTCGGAGCTTGCAAATAAGGTTGGTAACTTAGTCCAAAGGGTTATATCTTTTGTAAATAAAAATCTAGACTCAAAGGTTCCTGACATAGATTATGAAGAATGTCTTAGGGATTCAGAGCTTATTCAAACTGCTTATAGTATCTTTCCTAGGTCTTTTATGTTGATGCAAGAATATGAGATCAATAAGATACTAGATTTGATCATAAATTTTGCCGATGATGCAAATATTTATATTGATAAAGAGGCCCCATGGGTTAGTCGAAAGAATAATTTTGCAAAAATGAAACAAGATATATATATTTTAATTGAAGCGATAAGGGTGATTGCGGTTAGTCTTCAACCTTTTGTTCCAATAGGAGCGTCAAAAATTCTTGATATTATTGGTATAAAAGATAGCGAAAGATCGTTTGAATTTTTATCCATAAATTACGCAGTGAGGCCTGGTCAGGCAGTAAAAGATGCAATACCTGTTTTCAAAAGAATAGAGGAAAATGTTTGATTTTTTGATAGATACACATTGCCATTTAAATCTTGGGCACCTAAAAAATAATGTTCCAAAATATGTTGAAAATGCTCGATTGCAAGGCGTAAGGTATCTACATACAATCTGCACAAAATTAGAGGAATTTCCTGATATAGCGAGCATTACAGATGCATGCGATAATGTATATTGTTCAGTTGGGGTCCACCCCTGCAATGTAAATAAAGAAAATATGGTTTTGGCAGAAAGTCTCATAGATTTATCCAAAAACGAAAAAGTAATCAGCTATGGAGAAACCGGACTTGACTATTATCATGATGGATTTGATGTATCTGCTCAAAAAGAGTCTTTTTTAAATCATATTAAAGCATCTCAAATAACAAAATTGCCTATTATTATTCATACTCGTAACGCAAAAGATGATACTCTTGACATTTTAAAAAGTGAAATGAAGAATGAAAATTTCAGTGGTATCATACATTGTTTTACAGAAGATTATGATTTTGCAAAACAAGCGCTTGATCTAGGTATGTATATTTCTATTGCGGGAATAGTTACTTTTAAGAATGCAAAACTTCTACAGGATGTGGTCTTGAAACTACCTTTAGATAGAATTTTAGTTGAAACAGATGCGCCGTACCTGGCTCCTATGCCTTATAGAGGAAAACCTAACGAACCTGCTTATGTTAGTTATACTGCTATTTTTTTGGCTAATATGTTTAATATAAGCTTACAAGATTTTATTAGTATAACTTCAAGTAATGCCGCAAGAATTTTAGCTAAAGGTAAATTTGCTGGTAATGTTTAAATTATGCCAAATCCCATTTTTAAGTACTTGCTTCCAGCTCGTCGCTAAAGGCTTACACGAGAGTAGGCTTCGTGACTTGCTCCTAGTATTATACCAAATCCCATTTTTAACTACTACTTTGTCGCTCGTCGCTCACCTAGCATGTAGTAGGCTTCACTCCTCGCTCCTAGTATTATTTAATCTGGGATTTGGTATTATTTAATTCTGGAGATTTGGTATTAGTAGATTTGATATATATAAATCATCTTTCTTGAATAAGACATATCTATAAATTTGCATATTCTCGATAACTCTTTGAGTATAGTTTCTTGTTTCTGCGAATGGTATCATCTCTACCCTATCAATAATCTCCCTAAAGCTCATACTTGCAGGATCGCCAAAAATTTGATCCCAAGTTTTTGCAACTGGACCTGCATTATATAGAGCTAGAGTTTTGATGTAGCTATTAGTTTGTTTCATAAGCTCTGATAAGTGGAAAGTGCCAAGTTTGATTGAATAATCGGCGTTTTTGAGCTTACTAACATTGCATTTTGTACCTAATTTGGCCGCAAGCGCCTCGCATGTCGATGGAACCATTTGCATTACCCCGACTGCATTAGCAACGCTTTTCGACGATGGATCAAACATAGATTCTTGCCTAATTATTGCGTAGCTGAGAATCGCATCAGCATTTTTTGGTAATTTATACGGAACTGGAAAAGAATCGCATAAAATCAGTACACCAGATTCTTGTAAAATTTTTGCAAGCTCAAGTCTCTTTGAGACATTTTTTTTATCGATTCTTGAATATAGTAGAACCTTTGCGCCCTTTGTATCAAGAGTATGAATCGCTTCTGTAATGTATAATTTGAAAAGATTGTCCTTAGAGGTTAGGGACAAGAATTCTGCAATTTGTGCGTATTTGTTTTTACTAAGCGCTACTCTATCTTCTTTAGTCACTTCAGGCTTTACTGGTAATATAAGTTTTTTAAAGCCAAGTTCCTTTTGGGCAAGCATACCATAATATGAATATCCTAATTTAGATGCACAGTTAAACCATGCAAGTCCAAGCTCCTTATTTTTTTGATCCATGTAGGCACGCCCAAGCCAATAAGCGGCCCTTGCTTTAGTAATAGTTTTTCTTGATTTATTATAAACATTTCTGAAATGCGCTATTGCTTGCTCGGGCTTCTTTAGAAATCTAAGGCTTATCCAGCCAGAAAGCCATTCTGCTTCGGTATAATGAACGGGATCGCTATTATAATGACTGGATGCTATTTTATATGCTGCGTGGTATTTTTTGTCGGCGATTAATTCCCTAGTATAGTAATTTTTTATATACCACCATTCTTTGGCGCGTGAGTCAAAGTCTCTTGGTGCTTTGAGATGCAATGCTGTAAGCTCATCATTCGTGCCTGATTTTAAATGAAGTTTTAAATATGCGTACAATAAGCCAGGATAATATTTGTAACTACCTCGTACATTATGAAACTCTTTTTCTGCATTTGGTTTATTTTCTAATATAGCAATCATGGCATTAAAAACTTGTTTATAATTCTTATCTAGTAAATGTAAGTAATTTTTTGCTTCGTTGATTTTACCGCTATAAATTAGATTGGAGATTTTGTCAGACGTATCATCTATTGATAAAAGAGCTTTGTATTTTGAATAAAATGCAAAAGACTGACTCTTATCTAGATGGACATTGATCCAGGCGTTTCGGATAATTTTTTGAAGCACGTTTTGGTTTTTGATATGAGTAACTGCAGCTCTATAATAATATAAATGACCGTTTGGAGTTCTTGGGTTATAGCGCTTAAACCATTTTATAATATGTTCCTTAGATGTTCTATCGTTTATTTTTTGTTCCAGTATTTCAATGAGCGCATTCTTTTCCAAAATATGAGAGCGTGTCTCTATAAACCTAGAGAGTTCTTCAAAAGATATTTTATTTTTGGGATTTAAATATATCTGACTCTTGATCAAATCCCTAATTTGATGATATTTTCTTGCATCGGCAAGATTAAGAGCTGCTTCTAACCTCCCCGCATCAAATTCAGCGGCAATTTTTTTTATGTCTGCATAGGAAGTGAAACTATAAATATTAAGAAGAAGTAAAAGAAACGAAACTATTTTATTCATAATTTACTTGAGTTACCTAAAGATGTAATTCTAACAGATAAACTTATATATTTTTTTTTAAAAACTACAAAAGAAAATGTTTTTGACATGACTTTATTTAATGTACCTTATATAGTCTTTTAGGTTGGATTAGATACTAGGCGCGAGGAGAGAAGCCTATGAGTATCAGGTGAGCGACGAGTCAACAACGTAGCTAATTCATCATAAAAGACTATAGTAGATCCTAGCCTAGGAATATATTATACTTCTCTCGAGAATCTACTTTGCTTTGAGGATTGAGTCTTCCGGGTAGGGTGGCAGGAATACTCATGTATTGAAGTACAGATCGGTCCTTTCGGTGCTTATGTTCCTATCACTTTCAAGTAGAAAGTAGAGTTTATAAAGATCTATCGATAAGTGGGGATTTAGTATTACAACACATAATAATCTGGTAGCCATATTTTAATCAATTTTATAGATATTAACTATTAATTATTATAAAATAATATACATTTAATTAATTAGTAAATCGTAATATGGCAAATTCATTGCAAGATATTCTAAGTAAACTAGATACGGTAGTTTTGAATGACCTCAATAATTCATTAACAAGACTAGCTGAATATATAACACACAAAGAAACTTTTGATGAGAATAGTTTTTATGCTATGATTCATGAGGCTGTAATATGCGCAGCGGTTTTGGATTCAAGATTTACAGATGTTGATGTTGACAAAATGATAGAGACTAACATTACGCAATTATCACAAAATGATCTACCACTTTCTGAGGATCAAATGAAGAAAAATCTTGAGGATCTTTTCGAATTTTTTCCGAAAGAGAGGAAAGAGAAGCTAGTAAAAAAGATTGTTGAAGGTCAACAAGACCCAAGTAAGGTTCTGCAAGGTAATAGAAGCTATTTGGAAAAAATATATGCTCAGTCTAATCAACTCAAAGGCCAGGGAAATCAAAGTTCTGACACTTTTACTATACGGGCTGATATATGCGATGATTACGAAAACCTAAAAAAAGAAATTATTGAAGCTCGTAATACTCGTAATAATGACGCAAAGTCAATTAAGGGAATACTTTTCTATGCAGCGCAAATTGTTACAAAGACTATATCTTATTCATTAAGTTATGCAGTAGGGACTATAGAAGTGCCAGTTAAAACTGTAATTAACGGCATAGCATCAGTATGCAAAAGAAATGGAAAAGTGTTCGACAAAACAAATTCCATTACAAATGCTTTATATCAATATGCTGATAAACAAAGATTTTTCACAAAAAAAATCTCATTAGATATCTTAGAACGTGCCAAAGAGGCTAGAAAAAAAGATACTCCGTCAAAAAGTAAAGCGAGACAGTGAGACGTTAAACTATATAGCATAAATAATTCTTACAACTAATCCTGGTATTATTTCGGATTATGCCATCTTTTTGCACTAAAAGAGCCGATAAATATATCGAAATCTTAGACTGATATATTTTTTACTAGAAACTTCAAAATAAACTCCTATAACTATTTCTAAATTTTTTGAGATAAAGATTGTGAATATATTGATTTTTCCGGGTCAGGGATCCCAGTATATAGGCATGGGAAAGGAATTAGCTGACAATTTTTCAGTAGCCAGAGAAGTATTTGAGGAGGTTGATGATACAATTGATTTTCGGCTTTCAAAGCTTATGTTTGAGGGTCACATTGACGATCTAACAAAAACAGAAAATGTTCAGGTAGCGATTATGGCATGCGGGGTTGCAAGCCTAAAAATTCTTGAGTTATTATCAAATAAAAAAATAGAAGAATTTTGTCATTTATGCGCAGGTCATTCTCTTGGTCAATATAGTGCTATGTACGCTTCTGGTTTTTTTGATTTATCCACCTGCGCCAAAATCCTAAGAAATAGAGGATATTTTATGAGAGATTCGGCAGTCACAGCAGAAACCGCAATGGCTGCAGTGATAGGCGCAGAAACTGACTTCGTTCTATCTACATTAGCTGATGCATCAAAATTGGGCGTTGCTGATCTCGCAAATGATAATAGCAATTTGCAAAAAGTGATCAGCGGAGAGATTATTGCAATAAATTATGCGATTGACAAATTTAAGGAAGCTGGTTTTAAGGCAATCAAACTTAATGTCAGCTCAGCTTTTCATTCAAAACTTATGGAGAAGGCCTCGAAAGATATGGAGGAATATCTGTCTGGTTTGGATTTTATGGACGGAAAAATAGATATTATTGATAACGTAACATTAAAGATTACGAATGATTCTAGTTTTTTGAAGCAATCACTGGTTAAGCAAATTCCAGCGACTGTCAGATGGAGAGAGACAATGGATATTATAGTTTCCAAAAAACTGCCCATAGTTGAAATAGGAGCAAGTCAGATTCTTTCTAATATGACCAAAAAATCATACGCAAAATCCGATGTTTTTTCAACCGCGAATATCAAGGAGCTAGAGCAAGTTGCAGGTATAATAAACAAATCTTAACTTTTTATTCTGTGAATTTTTGCAAATATAAGCATAATTATTTGTAGAATGTCCAGATTGTGATTTGATACGTCATCAATAAGTTTTGATGAATCTGCTAAAATCTTTAACATTATATCACTATGCGTACCTTGCTTGCTCATGAGTTTTTTTGCAAAGACTAAAGCTGCGCTTTTTAGCAGCGCAAGTTTTTCGTGATTTCCCGTTGATTTATCACAAGCAAACTCCTCTATTATCCTAATTTTGTTTGAGTTAGATATGTTCTTGTCTGCGATTTCTTCAAAAATATTACATGTAAGCACCTCCCTTTCTCCTTCGTTTACATATATTTTGACGCACCTTGACAGAATAGTAGATATGATGGAATAAGGCTTTTCTGTGATTAAAAGTAGATAGGAATTTTTAGGAGTATCTTCAAGTAACTTTAACAAAGAATTTGCAGCATTAAGATTGAGATATTCTGCTCCATTTATAATGCCAAATTTATAAGGGCTAATACCACTTTTAGAACTAAAGACGTTTTGTAAATCTCTTATTCTATCTATTTTAATGAGAGGTTTACCAGGATCGTCAAAAGATATTAACACTACGTCTGGATTATCAAAACTATTAACAGAGCTAAATCGTGATGTGATGTCATTAATAAAGCTCATAATTCCAGATTGTGTCGCTTCAAGCTTGTTCGTTATGATTAAACTTGCATGAGAGAGGGCTCCTCTCTCCCATAGTTTTAATAATTTACTTTTAAGATCTTGCATTAGGAATAATTGTTTGGCGGATTATTTGTTATAATACCACATTTCTAGAATTAAACTCTTCATATTTTGTCATTCCCGCGCCATTCTCTGTCATTCCCGCGCCATTCTCTGTCATTCCCGCGGAGGCGGGAATCTAGAATATATAATTCCTGGATCCCCTCCTTCGAGGGGATGACACCGCCATTGTCATTCCCGTCCCCCTTTTTGTCATTCCCGCGGAGGCGGGAATCTAGAAGAATTATATTTCCTGGATCCCCGTTTTCTACGTGAGATGACACTGTAATTGTAACTGTCACTCCCGTCTCCTTTTTTGTCATTCCCGTCTCCCTTTTGGTCATTCCCGCGGAGGCGGGAATCTAGAAGAATCATGTTTCCTGGATCCCCTCCTTCGAGGGGATGACAACTGTACTTGTAACTGTCATTCCCGCGCCATTCTCTGTCATTCCCGTCTCCCTTTTTGTCATTCCCGCGGAGGCGGGAATCTAGAAGAATCATGTTTCCTGGATCCCCGTTTTCACGGGGATGACATGTTTCCTGGATCCCCTCCTTCGAGGGGATGACACTGTAATTGTCATTCCCGTCTCCTTTTTTGTCATTCCCGCGGAGGCGGGAATCTAGAAGAATCATGTTTCCTGGATCCCCGTTTTCACGGGGATGACACTGTAATTGTCATTCCTGCATAAACTATAATCGTACTGATCATTACATTTGATCATTTAAAATGGGGGTTGACTTAACTCCATGAAAACCTACTTTAATAACGTCTATGGAGATAAGAATCTACTCTTAAGAAGAGGGCCCGCAACTATAACGACACTGGCGGAGAGAAGGGGATTCGAACCCCTGACACGTTTATGGCGTGTACACACTTTCCAGGCGTGCGCCTTCAACCGCTCGGCCACCTCTCCTTGGAGACGAGATTTTTACCATAATATATCTCGTTTGGCTATTCTTTTTTTATCTTTCTTGTCCGAGATTAATACCATTTCTAAAGAATTAAATCAGACAAATGGATTTAAGGACGAGGTAAATTTTAGCCTATATAAAATAGGTGAATTTACCGA
>JANRKH010000039.1:0-7500 GCA_033763595.1 Rickettsiaceae bacterium | reverse complement strand
GGAAATGATACCAAATCCCATTTTTAAGTACTTATCGTATAGCTCG
Source organism: Rickettsiaceae bacterium (assembly GCA_033763595.1). Classification (GTDB taxonomy): domain Bacteria; phylum Pseudomonadota; class Alphaproteobacteria; order Rickettsiales; family Rickettsiaceae; genus JANRKH01. The sequence continues at coordinate 7,454 of JANRKH010000039.1, read as the reverse complement.
TCGCTAAAGGCTTACACGAGAGTAGGCATCAAGACTTGCTCCTAGTATTATTTAATTCTAGAGATTTTGTATTATACAAAAACCCATTTTTAAATGATCAAATTCAAAAGGCCTCTTCGAAAACTCGCTCCTGGCGGGTTTGAGTAGCAGGAGCAGGCGGAGCGCAAAACCGCAGCGTACATGAGGTACGTGAGGATTTGAGCGCCAAGGCGACAACTCAATAGCATCCAGGGGTAGAGTTTTTAGGAGAGGTCTAATGGTCCAAACTAATTGAAGCAGGACTCAAGGCTTGCGTATGCATTTATATACGCTAAAAAGCTAGCTCACCATAAAATTCATATGAAGAGTTTAACCTCTTGAGAGTTGGTATAAAACTTACGGATTGACACAAAATGCCACGGACAATATCTCTCAATCACATAAACCTCTAAGAGCTTGTTTTCAAACCAAGAATGACTTATGTAATGATAGGTTAAGTGATGAGAAAGTACTATCCAACAGATTTAAGTGACGAAGAAAGGTTGAGAATAGAGCCTATGGTTAGGCTAACTCAGAATACAAACGTAGTTGTAAGCTGTGCAAACATATTTGAATTTGAAGTTTTTGAAGAATTATATATCTACAATCACAAAATCAATACTCTTGAAATAAACGATATGTTATATATAATTTGGTTGATTTTAGTCTAATCTGTAATGATCCTGATCGCACCACAAAGACAAAACTTTGCCTTTTATGCAAATTTCTTGATTTGTAGAGCTATTGTGGTAAGAAGACAAATATATTTTTACAGCATAACTCATTTTTTAGTTTAGTCACGATGAACATTTTTCGATATTTAGGAATTGTAATAATCATTCTACCGTTAACAGCATTTTCTGTTTACAATAAAGAATCTAATGCAAAACATTATTCAAAATTCAAGGAAGTATTTGAAAAAATAGAGAAGGATTATGTAAAAGAGCCGAACAAACAAGAGCTTATTGATGCTGCTATAGAAGGCATGCTATCATCCCTTGACCCACATTCAAGTTATTTTTCAGATGAGGATCTTGAAAATTTTGTTGCAAGTACGAAAGGTGAATTTGGTGGCCTAGGTCTTGAAATAGCATACGAAAATGGTGCAATTAAAGTTATTTCTCCAATAGATGATCTAGTTGCATTTAGGGCAGGCATCAAGTCGGGCGACTTAATTGTAAAAATAAACAATGAATTCGTAAGTAACCTGGGCTTTAACAAAGGTGTACTTGCTCTTAGGGGCGAGCCTGGAACTAAAGTAAAAATTACTATCGTTAGAAATAACGAAGCAAAACCTTTAGAATTTGAATTGGTGCGAGAGCTTGTAAAAATTAAAGCAGTAAAAGCAAATCTTGATAATAATATCGCATATATTAGAATCTCTTCATTTACCGAGAAAGCGTTGCAAGAGCTCAAGAAAAATTTGACCGACTTGATAGCGACAAATAAAGGCAAAGTTAAAGGCATTATACTAGACCTAAGAAATAATCCAGGAGGTTTACTAGATCAGGCAGTAGCCATATCAGATTACTTTATCGATAGTGGCGTTATTGTTTCAACAAAGGGCCGAAATATATCCAGTGAGGTTGTGTATAAAGCGTCACAGAACTCAGACAAAGCTCCTAAATTACCCTTAGTGGTTCTAGTAAATGACGGGTCAGCTTCTGCATCTGAAATAGTTGCTGCTGCTCTTAAAGAGAATAACAGGGGGATAGTTTTAGGTACTAAAACTTACGGGAAAGGATCCATTCAAACTCTATCACCCATAGATTCAAGGTCTGCATGCAAGTTGACGACCTCTCTTTATTATACGCCAAAGGGATCATCCATACAGGCAGAGGGCGTTTTGCCTGATGTTGTAATAGACCAGGCTAAGGCAGAATATCCAAAAAACAAAGATGATAGCTTGAAATTCTCCGAGGCTTCTTTTAAGAATCATATTAAAAATGAACGCTCAGAAAAAGAGAAAAGCGATAAACCACCGGCTCAAGATGGCCCTTCTGGCAAAGATGAAAAATCAAATCTACTCAGCAACCAATCTGAGAAGTATTACACTGATTTTCAGTATGCTAGAGCATATGATCTTTTACAGGGAATAATAATTTTGGAAAGAAAGCAATGAAAGAAAGCACAAAGGCGCAGATTAAAAAATACCTTTTTAATATCTCTATATTATTGTTTATAGTTTGGGTAGTAATTTTACTATATGGAATATTCGTCGAGAGAAATGTAAATTTAAACCTAGCAGAGTCACATGGTCAAATTCAGAAAATAGATATTACTTCGCCAATGGACAAGGGCTATGAAATAGAAAAATTAAAAAAAGAGGAACTTGAAAAGGGCCTTGATGATTTAATTAAAGAAACAAATGATCCAAATTCTTTCATGGAAAAAGATACTGCGTCACAAATAAAAGAAAAGACTGATGATTTTAAATCTGAAGTTTCTAGTAATTTAGACACAGCATCTTTAAAGAAAAACCCAAAAAAAGCTTTGCCAAAAATCGCAATTCTTGTTGCGAACCTTGGTACTAACAAACATCTAACTGAGGAAGCATTGAAGTTAGATGAGAATATAACATTAGGTTTCTCATCTTACACCAAGGATTTAAAAAATTTATTCCAAACTTCTATATCCTCTAATAGAGAGGTTTTGATATATTTGCCATTCGAGCCCAAAGATTATCCAAAAAGCAATCCAGGTCCGCATCCGATTCTTATTCAGAATGATTCTGAGACAAATCTTGCAATAATCAATAGCATTATTGAAACTTTTGATGGAATAATTGGAGTGTATGGAAATGAAAAGGAAGTTTTTACCGAAAGTAAGGCGTTGTTTTTACAGCTTGCAAATCTTATTAGCTCAAAAAATTTGATAATGTTCCTTAACAAAGAAAACCCTGATGTCTTTTTTAAGCTTGATATACCAAGAGCCAACATAATTTTTTCAGATTCGGTAATAGATATAATACCCAATGCGGATTCTATCATTAAAAATCTGAACCATTTAATTGAGATAGCAAAAGAGCGTGGATATGCAGTTGGTTATGCTAATTCGTACCCAATTACATTGCGAGTATTGTCAGATTGGTGTAAAACTCTTAGCAAGAATGATGTTGAGCTTGTTCAGATTAGTAGAATAAACAATTAAAATTTAGATGACAGCTGTAAAGGAACATTACTTCAATTCAAACAAAGAGACTCTACCATATAGACCTTGTGTTGGGATGATGATCATTAATTCGGATAAGAAAGTGTTTCTCGCAAGGAGAATTGACACAAAAACCAAAGCATGGCAAATGCCTCAAGGCGGTATCAATCAAGGCGAAACCCCGAGTAAGGCGGCATTTAGAGAAATGAGGGAGGAAATAGGTACTGATCAAGGCAAGATAATTAAGGAGACCAAAAATTGGTATTGTTACGATGTGCCCGATTATTTAGTGAGTAAACTATGGGGTGGGAACTATCGAGGACAAAGGCAGAAATGGTTTTTGATTAAATTCGAAGGCAGTGATTCTGATATTAATATTAATACTAAATCTCCTGAATTTTGCGATTGGCAATGGGCCGACGCAAATGAACTCCCTGATATTATTGTGCCCTTCAAAAAGAAACTATATTTAGAAGTAATCAAGGAATTTAGTGATCATATTTTTTAATCGATCCCCTAAGGAGGAGTAATACCAAATCTCTAGCATTAAACCTGAACAAATGAATTTTAGGGGAAGCCAGCTCTCAGCGTATATCAATAGATTCGTATGGCCGAGTCAAGCCGCAATTCGTATTGATCATTTACTTGATCATTTCAAAATGTGATTTGGGGCGTGTGTCTTCTTTTGTTTAAGTTAGAAATTAAAGTATGTATTAGATATTATGCCAAATCTTGCGATAAAGCATACTAGATAGAAGCAAAAGAATCCTTCTATGTGTTATACCAAATCCCATTTTTAAGTACTACTTTGTCGCTCGTCGCTCACCTAGCATGTAGTAGGCTTCACTCCTCGCTCCTAGTATTATTTAATCTGGGATTTGGTATTAGGTAAGAGGCGAGCTACCAGAAACTAGTTGAATAGTGTTTAGTATAAAAATATGGACAATACTTAAAGTAGCTATAGACTCAATAATACAACTCTTCAATTCTAATGCTGGTCTGAATGAGTAGGCTCTGTGCATCCAAGTTATGGGAATTGATTTTTGAATTTATTACATTGATTTTACAAAGGATAATTTTCGACCAAATCCATTTAACATAATATGCCGTGGACTCTATATGCTTCAAAAGCAATATTTATAGACTTAGAAATAACAATTTAAAATGGCGCTAATGAAAAAATACTTGCATTCTTTATACCTTGCAATCAAAAGAGCTATAGTACTCGATGGAATTGAGCACGCGGGATACATGGCATTTATGGTAATGTTATCTCTATTCCCTTTTTTGGTATTTTTCTTATCTCTAACGAGCTTTCTTGGAGCTTCGGATTTAGGCAAGGATTTTATCGAAGTTATTATAGACCAAAGCCCTGAATATGCCGCAGCTTCGCTAAGACTGAGATTCGAAGAACTTAAGCGCGCACCTCCCAATGGATTGCTGAATCTTGCTATTATAGGCACGATATGGACGGCATCATCTTTTCTTGAGTGCCTAAGAACAATATTAAATAGAATTTTTGGTATCAAATCTCCACCGCCATATATTTTTAGAAGACTATTGAGTATTTTACAATTTTTAGCGATTTGCTTATGCTTGGTAGTGATAATGACTGTATTTGTTCTTATGCCATCTTTAGCATCATCTCTACATTTTCCGAAGGTGGATATACTCAAAAACTTCTCTTCTAATGCAAAATTTGTATATGTTTTTGTTTGTATGTTTTTTTGCGTGCTTAGTTTTTATACCTTTATTCCGAATGCAAAATTAAGCTGGACTAAAATGATTCCTGGAGCAATATTTACTACTATTGCCTGGCAGATAAGCGGAAGACTACTTTCAAGTTATATTCTATATTTTAATCAGTTTAGTTTAGTATACGGATCACTTGGAAGTATAATGATTACTTTAATATTTCTTTATATAATAAATTTTATTTTTATCGTAGGAGCTGCGTTAAACTATCATTTAAGTATTTATGAAACACGAATGACTGACAAGTAATTTATAAGGAAAAAATCACACATAATACCAAACGTAAAGCAAGGCTCCTGATTAGTGTAATCCCAAAAAAACCATAATCCCACAACCACTGTCTAATTTCAAATAGATATGAGACAATACCAGAAAATTACCATTGTAAATACATGACTCTTGTTGCAGAAAAACTAGTACATATAATACCAAATCCCATTTTTAAGTACTACTTCGTCGCTCGTCGCTCACCTAGCATGTAGTAGGCTTCGCTCCTCGCTCCTAGTATTATTTAATCTGGGATTTGGTATAATACCATTTCCCAGAATAAATAGGGCACATGAATTTTAGGGCGAGTCTGCTTTAGCGTACATAAAAAGTTGCGTACAGGTGAGTCCCGCGAAATTCGGTTGGATAATTTATAAATGGGAATTGGTATAATACCAAAATCTTTCTGCGAAATGTCTAGTCGTCTCCGGTAGATGAAGTAGCGCCTAGTAACGAATTTTTACCATGCGTTTCTTCTTGGTCTTTTTTATCTCCATGCCCATGATCCTCTTCGAATTTATTTGCGACTGCATTAAACCCAGCCTCTGCTCCATCAGCAACTTTTTCTGCTATATCATTTTTTTTACCACTACTCAAATTTGTAGCAATATCAAGAGCAGCTTTCGTGGCTGCGTATGCAGAGGATTCAACTAGAATCTCAATACCTGGCCTTATAAGCGTTGTCCATAAAGGCCAAAACATTGCATTTAGCCCATACATCATATATTCACCTGCTTTTGCGAGCTTATCGTAGCATTTATTAACTTTTTGATCTTTTTCGTGTTCAGTTTCCGTCTCGCTCGGACTTGAAAGAACTTTTGATGAAATATTTGTTATACTAATCTTTGCAGGATCTGTATTAGAAGTATCTGCGTTTTCGGGTATATTGCCTATGCCAGGAACATTACTTAAGAGTGGAACTGGCGCATCTTTTGTAGCTTGTTTTGTGATATCTATCATATAATTCTCTATTTATGCATTTATCACTAAATAATAACATTAATTTAATATATTTATTTTTATTTTAATATATTTTAATATATTACAATCGCAAAAGAGGTATTTTTGCCACTAATAGCATATTAGACCAAGTCTCTAGAATTAAACTCTTCAAATAGACCTCTAGGAGTAGAGTTTTTAGGATAGGTCTATTGTGTCAGCACAACTACCCCTGGTCGAGCTCGCTTGACTCCTCTGGGACTTTGCCAAGTATGGAGAATGGCAAAGGCTCTGTAGCCTGCGATTCTGCTCGATCCTGCTCTGTAGAATTTATAGGGTCAAAAATATCTATCAGCTTGCTTAGGTCCCTTGCTCCGTGCTTTTGTATGATTTTTTCTTCTATTTCTTTATTTTCCTCTTTTGCTAGAAAGTTAAGAAGAGGATTGTCATATGTTATTTTTGATATTACATATGTTTTATGCATAGAGGAGTTTGTATCTCTTTGATCTCTGATTGACTCTTCATAAGCATTTGCAACAATAGATGTATTGTTAGATACCGGAGATCGATATTGATTTTGTATTATACGTGCTGACGTTAGATTCGGAAGTAAAGCTTGATCTTCTCCTACTGAGGCAATTTCTTCTTGCTCGTCAAGTTTGTCTTCTAGAGATACTTGGTTTTTCTCTAATACTATTTGACCTTTTTCTTCTAATGACTCTAATTTGAGTTGTTGCTCTTCTAATGTTTTTTTTCCGAACTCAAATTCCTCTCTTAGTCTTAAGTTGTCAAGGCGCATTTGTTCCATCATTTCATAAATAGGTGCAAGATGTTTTTGTAGATCTTCATTCGATGTAATTCTTAAGGAAGAGCTTAGTGATGTTCTTCCTTCTCTTTTTGACTCAAGTAGTTCTTGTGTTTTTTCTTCGGATGCCTCTAATACTTCTATAATTTTTGTTTGGATGTCGCTTAAGTTTTTATCAATCGTACTAGTGTCAATACCATCTTCTTTAAGTGCATTTACTTCATGAGATAGATCTTTGAACTTTTCTAGTAACTTACTTCTCTCATCGAACATCTTGTTCATAGCATTAATATTATCTTGAGATAATTCATTTGAATTTAGCAAGCTTTTCTCCTGTGAGATTTCATAGGCTTTGTTTAGACAATCTAGTATCTCTTGTTCTCTTACTAGTTTTTCTTCTTTAGTAATTTTAGTTTTTTTAGAGAAAGAGGAAAAACTAGTTTTTGTACTAAGCAATCTATCATCTTCTATTGTCTTTTGAAGAGTTTTTGCTTTTCCTAAATAAGCAAGTATGAGTTTA
>JANRKH010000038.1:0-8904 GCA_033763595.1 Rickettsiaceae bacterium | reverse complement strand
ATACTATCCCAGTTACTTGCAAGATAAGATCCGACACTTACTATTCCTGTAAGAGGTGTTCTTACCTCATGAGAGAGATTACGTATGAATTCATCTTTAAGAAGAAGAGCTTTTGTTTTTTGAATGAGTGCGTCGTTGAGTTGAGTTTGGTAGAGATTACGCTCATGATCTATCGCTTTTCTTTTGTGATAAGACAAGAGCAAATATATCAAGGGTGCACTATATGAACCAAACACTGCGTATAAATGACTATAATCTTGATATGAGCTATAAGCAAAAAAATAAGCTAGTAAAATAGCGGCAATGCTCATTACTATAAAAATTATCCAGTCCACAAAAATAGAAAGTAAAACAAATCCTACAAGTCCGTTTATTTGCCAGATATTTGAATCAGGATTCATAAATAACATATAAGAAAAGAAAAATGGAAAGCTAAAAAATACTATTAAATGAAATATATATATTTCCTTTTGAATAAGTATTTTTGGCCAATATTTTCTAGCTATTAATAATGTCCCAAAAAAACATATCACCATTCTAAGATAAAAATTCTCATAGCCGCATGAATTTGCGAAATATTTGTTAAAAAAATAAAAGCCAGGAAAACTAAAAGCTAAAACTAATCCCAATGAGCGCATTTGCGCTCTTGCTTCCTCAAGATTGTATTTAAGGTTATTAAATATCATACAGTTAACAAAATTTATCATTAATGTTTTCTCCAATTAAAATAATATTTTGTATCATATCAATAAAAAATATATCACTAATACTATAGTAATGATTTTTTTTAATAATTTGCAAATTCATCTTTTTTTGCGATTGCAGATGCATCTTTTAAACATAGACCGGCTATTTTCAAAATAGATTCAAGGCTCGTTGTCGTTATCTGTTCTTTGGATTCAATGATTAGGAATCTCCCTGAATAATTATTTTTTATATGAGCTTTAAGAGAAGAAAAGTTAAAATTTTTACCCCCAAAATAATTTGTAAGCGCTTCTCTATTCAAGCCTTCATTAAAAATCAAAATAATTACGCCATCTTTGGTCAAAGATTTGTACAAACGATCAATTAAATCATTTCTACAATCGTCATCTATGTAATAAATACAATGAGAAAATAAAATAAGGTCAAAGCTATCCTCTGCAAACTTTGTAGGTTACTGTTTATAAATTTTAGAGGATAAATTCGAGAGGAAATTCTTCGCCACGAAATTTTGGATTAGACCTCCCAGCATAAGTTTGGTCTTTCGCTGGCGAAGCAATTCGAAAAAAAAGCAAAGCTTGAAAGTGAGACCTAATACCAAATCTCTAGGATTAAACTCTTCATATGAATTTTGGAGTAGGGCTTGTGCGCAAAGCTAATATAAATATGTTGAATTAAAAACTAAGTGATTCAATATTACGCTAAATCCAAGAAATAAAATTTGAGTCTTAAATTTCACATACTGAAAGATTCTTCTGGACATAAACCAAAACAATATATACAAATACGATATTATTAACTATAACTAATACTAATTACACTATGTTTTCTAAATTATTTGGGTGGATGTCGCCTAACATGGCACTTGATCTTGGAACGGCAAATTTTTTGGTATATGTACAAGGCAAGGGCATTGTGCTAAATGAGCCTTCAGTTGTTGCATTGATCAAAACTAATAGCGGATACAAACCTTATGCTTTTGGACATGAGGCAAAAATGATGCTAGGCAGAACTCCAAGTGATATTGAAGCGATCAGGCCTCTTAAAGACGGCGTAATAGCAGATTTTAAAGGCGCCGAGGAAATGATAAAGCATTTCATCAGGGCTGCAAATAACAGGAAAAGTTTTGCTGGTCCTATGATTATAGTTTGTGTTCCATCTGGATCAACGCCAGTTGAAAGAAGAGCTATACAGGAAGCTGCTGAAAGCGCTGGGGCTAGGGAAGTATTTTTGATAGAAGAGCCTATGGCTGCTGCAATCGGAGCGGGTCTGCCAGTTACTGAGCCGACCGGTTCTATGGTCGTTGATATAGGCGGAGGTACAACAGAAGTAGCCGTGCTTTCTCTTGGCGGTATAGTATATGCAAGATCAGTGAGAGTAGGAGGCGATAAAATGGATGAGGCGATTATATCATACATAAGAAGACATCATAATTTGCTAATAGGCGAATCAACCGCAGAAAAGATTAAAAAACAAATAGGGACTGCTTATATTCATCCAGATAAAGAGGGTAGAATGATGGAAATTAAGGGCCGAGACCTTGTGAAGGGGATTCCCAAAGAAATGGTTCTAAGTGAACATCAAATTGCCGAGAGTTTAGTTGAGCCTGTAAGTCAAATTGTGGAAGCCGTAAAAATTGCTTTAGAATCAACTCCTCCGGAACTATCTTCTGATATTTCAGATAAAGGTATAGTAATGACAGGCGGGGGCGCATTACTAAATAATTTAGATTACGTTCTAAAGAGAGAAACAAATCTCCCTGTATTTGTTGCAGATAATCCATTATCATGCGTAGCGAACGGAAATGGTAAAGTATTAGATGATTTTCAAAAATTAAAACATGTCTTATTTAAACAGGATTAATGATAAATGGCGATTATAGAAAATAGAGCAAAAGTTTACTCAAAAAGCACAAGAGTTAGGGGATATAATTTTCTCTATTTTCCTTATAGTTTGGTCTTAAAAGCAAGTTTAATACTTACCATTGTTATTATGATGTTTAACCCATCAGCTTTGAAGATTGAGAATAATCTGGTTGACTTAAATGGATATATTTACAGAAGCGCAATTAATCCTGTCCAAAATTACTGCAAAGTATTTATAGAATTGTTAATCAATGCCATCAATTTCGATAAGCTTCATACGGAAAATATCAAACTTAAAATTGCTAACCATAATCTTGAAAATATAAAACAAAGAGCTGAGATTATTTCTCAAGAGAACCAACAATTAAGAAGAATTCTGAGGCTTCATTCTCACAATCAACAAGAAAACATAAGGGCAGAGTTAGTATATGAGACAGGACTTGATAATAATCAGCTTGCAATAATATCAGCTGGTAGCAAGCAAAATGTAAAAAAGGGGGATATAGTGACCTCAAATGGATTTTTACTTGGCAGAATTATCACTGCTGGCGAAAATTTTTCGAGGGTGATGCTAATAACTAACGAGTCATCAAGAATTCCTGTTAAAACAAAGATAAGCAACAAGAGAGCAATTTTAATTGGATGCGGCAAGGACTGCACAAATCTTGTCTATATCGATAGCACAAACGACATGGTTTATGGAGAATTTGTTGAAACCTCAGGTGATGGAAGTTTATACCCTAGGGGGATCCCAATAGCTGCCATAGACTCGATCAAAGAAGAAAGAGTTAATCTTAAAATGCTTACTAATGCTCAGAAAGCGGAACTTATAGAAATTATAAATCCTGAGAAATATTATAATTAATGACTACTTATTAAACTATTATGTTTGATGAAAAAAATGGAAATCTAGAGGAGGAGATCCCGTCTCTCAGTAATTTGCAGACTGTATCAGAAAGTAAAAGTCCAGATACTATAGACGAAATGTATAGTATTGATGTAAGTCAGATGATCCCGGAGTTATCTAACGAATATGCGAAATATTATCACGCTATCGATACTAAAACAGGCGAGAATTTCTACGCAATTATTTTTGAGCGCACGTTTGCTCCTGATTTAGTCCTGATTAAAACATTAATGAATCAAGGTTCTCAAAAGATCAATAAGCCACTCGCATTATCTGTTGTTAATCTTTCTATCACAAGAACTAAGCATCTAGCTGTACTTGTTGAAGCATATGACATATACGATACTTTGATATCAAAATTTCCCAAAGTAAAATCAGGTAATTCAGAGTTTATAAGGTCTAAATTACTACCTTTTTTATGTGGCTTATTAGAATTTTGCGATGAATATGGCCTAAACCTTGGAAACATAAATACATCAAATATAATAATAAGGGATGACCAGCTAATACTTAGAGAACCGTTTATCCATTACCCTCATGCAACACAAGAAATAGCATATCTTGCAATGGAGCTTCTTGATGCGGAAATACCTGGCAGAAAAACGAAGACTTATTATGCTGATCTATATGCAGCTGGAGTAACAATATTACACACATATTTTGCAGGTCCTTTAACAAAATCATCCCCTGAAACATTAAAGCAAGAGAGAAGAAATATAGGCTCTTTCTTTGCAATACTTGGTAAAAGGAGGATAACAGACGACTTAAAGCTTAAGGTTAAGTCTTGTTTACATGACAATCCACAAGAAAGATTTAAACTAAAAAATCTACAAGATTGGATTAGCGGAAAGTTACAACTTGCACAGCAAACGATTCAAAAAGAACAAACAGATAGCGAGTTCGCCCCTGTTAGCTTTGCTGGTGTTAATTATTTAAATAACTGGGATCTTGCAAGCGCGCTTCATAAAAAATGGGATCTTGGCTTACACTTTCTTGGAGAGGAGAGAGTGCAAAAATGGATTCAAAGATCCTCAGGTAAAAATAAAATGATTGACGAATTAGAGGAGCTAACTAGTAGAGATTTTTCTAAGGGGTTTTCATCAATGCCTCTTGATAAGGAAGAGAGGTTGGTAAGAGCTATTTCAATATTAGATCCATTCGGACCAATAAGATTGCAAAATTTCTCGTCCCATATTTCAAGTTTTGGAAATATGTATTTCATGGCTTACATACAAAATAAGAGATCAATTCAGGATTCTATAGTTAAAATTGCTCTTAAAAAAGTATGGGAAGACAATATGTCTAAATACGGAGAGCATGAGCAAGACCATGTCATGATAGAAAGATTAAATAGTCTTGCCGGTTTTTATAGTGGACATTCTCATGCTTGCGGGCTCGAGAGGGTATTATACCACCTTAATCCTGATCTACCCTGCCTCAGTCCACTTGTATTCAACGAATATGTAACAAATTCTAAATCTTTATTACTTGAGCTTGAAAAGATCGCAGAAAAGAAACCCGAAAATTTTGCATTTGATAGACATATTGTAAGTTTTATGGCTGCCAAACTTAATCTTAAGCGAGAGGTTTACGCTAACATTACTAAAGATATTCCATCTGAATATCCTGACTTACTTTTGCACGGACTTGCGCTAATGATATTAACCCTTAAAAGAGAATCTGACATGAATTTACCTTATATTGCATCTTTCATTGGTACTAGGGTGAGTAATTTTGTTCGTAGCAGGATTCGAAATGTTCAAAAAAGAACCCAAATGGTAGAGCAGATTAATGTTGCATCCGTAGAAAAAAACTGGGCAACGATATATAATATCGCAACAAATGCTCAAATGTACGATAAAGATAAAGTTGGATATTACAAAGCAACAAGAGAGCTTAGTATTTTGACAAAAAAAATTGAAGCACTAGCAAATATTAATGATATAAGGGAATATGGTATTGTGTTTGGCCAAAGAATAACTGTTCTCACATCATATGTTTTGTTTATGCTAGTAACATTTATACTAATGTTTTAGTTTTGAGTTAGGATAACAAGCTTTGGCTAGTTAACTTTTAATGCGAAAGCTTAACTATTAAACGTATAGATAGAATCTTACCTAACATATATTACCAAACCCCAGATCTGTCATGCATTTGCTAGCGCAAATTTATTATCCTCTATAGAATTTTCCTTTGTGCTTTTGACTAAGCTTTTATGCTTTAAAACGAGTATTCCTGTTTCGATAAATACATTAAGAATCTTGTTAATTTCTGATAATATATCCTCCTTACTTGCTTTTGGCCTGACAGATTTTATATTGTCGAAAATTTCTCCGATTGTTTTATGTGGTTTTTGGTCTAAATTTTCAAAGAGAGGCAGTGATAGGTCTGATAAAGGAATAGAAATATTTACTCCTTGAGGTACCCATATGGTTTTGACCATAAAATTAATCATTTGACCTTCTTGATGAGTGTTTTCTCTCAGGTAATTTTTTACATATTCGGCAACGCCTTTGATGTGCAAAAAAACTGGAATATTCTCAAAATCTAGGTTAGATGCGACGGAATCTTTTACGTTCGAAACGTAAAAAGTATGTTTTATGATATTTCCAGCCATAATTTCGGCTATAGCTCTTTTTTTCTTTAGTGGAAAATTTACTATTTTCTCAAATAAGATAGGGTCTTTTATGTAGCCCTCGAGCTTAATGTTTATCCTTGGTACAACCTCAGAAAACTCTACAAAATGCAGACCCGCCTCTTCAACAAAATCATATAATTCAGGAATTGAGTAGCATCTATCTTGCTTGTGCAAAAAAAGATCATATATGCCAATATCCCCATAATTTTGAACATCTGATATCAAATCCTGAGATCTGCTATACCAACTTGTAGTTGGAAGGCTAGCTAGGATTTTTTTTGCATTGTCCACTTCTTCGGCTCTAGAAGTAACACCTTCATTGATCATTCTCATTAGTTCTTGCATTTGATATATAGCTGTTCTGCCGTATTTTGCATAAACCATTAGGCCCATTCCCCCATCAGGTTTAAGGGAGTTTTTTAATATTAATAAACCTTCGGATGGTGAAGATAAATGATGAAGTACCCCTGAACAATTTATATAGTCAAATTTTCCTAATTTTAACTTTGGAATGTTAAAAATAGAATCATTGATGAATCTTATGTTTTTTAGACCTCGAATTTCAGCTCTTTTTTTAGCTATTTCCATGGATTTAGCGCTAAAATCTAAGTAAATTATTTCAGCATTTTTATCCTTAAGCTGTTCGCCTAAATATGTTGAAGCGTCGCCAGTGCCGCCTCCTGCAACTAAAACTCTAAATTTATTATCGAACTTTTCTTTACCCCTATATAGCCAGTGATTTAGCTCGTCTAGATGCTCTCCACCAATTTCTAACATCCTAAATTTTTCATCCTCGGGATTGCGCATTGGATATGGGTAATCTAAATAATGTTCGACAACTGCTTTAATGTCTTTTTCATCATTTATATTAAGCTTGGTGATTTTGTTGGTAGACATAGTGATTCTTGCCGCCTTAATTCTAGTTCAAATTAGAGCTTAACATAGTATTTATATATAGTCTATTACTGATTTATTAAAATATTCATTTTTAGGAAATATCATTTGTGATATTGTGACTTGAATATCTCTTATTAAGAGTAAAGTAAATATTTTTTAATATTAAATATTAGCTCTTTAAAATGAATGAGTATATATTAACCAATAAATCAATTTTTTATGTAGAATGGAGAACTGAAGTATATGGGCGAATGGTGGGTTTGAGAAGACTTGAACTTCCGACCTCACGCTTATCAGGCGTGTGCTCTAACCAGCTGAGCTACAAACCCATTCTGAATGTTTTTGCCTTTGATTTATTATGGAGCGTAAAAACTCCGTGAAATATATTTATTTCTAGCTTTATAGTCAAGAAAAAATAGAGAAGTTCCTAAAGAGAAATGTGTAATCACTTTGCTAACAATTTCTTAGTAAATAAATAGAGCTCGCTAGTAAAACTCTGCTTTTTGATTTGTCATTCCCGCACTCTATTTTGTCATTCCCGCGCAGGCGGGAATCTTGAATATATAATTCCTGGATCCCAGTTTTCACGGGGATGACACTGTGATCGTAACTGTCATTCCCGCTACCAACTTTTGTCATTCCCGCGGAGGCGGGAATCTAGAATATATAATTCCTGGATCCCCTCCTTCGATGGGATGACAAGTTTCCTGGATCCCCTCCTTCGAGGGGATGACAAGTTTCCTGGATCCCCTCCTTCGAGGGGATGACATTATGACTGGATTCCCTTATTTCACGGGATGAGAAATTTGATATGTAAAGAAGTCAAGTAGCAATTAGTAGATATCTATATATAACGGAGCTTCCTAGGTAATCTATGATTCACTACTATTTCCTAATAATTCTTGAGACTCTCCCTCATCATCATTTCTTGCTTTGTCTAAAAAAAAGCTAGGGTTTTCGTCATAAGAATCCTGAAAAACCCTGCATAAACCTACTGCAGAGATTGCGAAAATTGTGCCAGCTAAAATAGAAGAAATATCTAATATTGGATTTAAAAGATAGTTACGTGCATCATTATTTGAATAATCGCGCGCTTCAATCATTTGCTCGTACTTATACCCTAGAGTAGTTGGAGTGGTGCATGCATCAGATGTAAAAAATGCTTTTTGCGCAAAGTCAGTTGATAAGTACTCTTCAAAAAAAGATAAAAGGGGTTTAGGAATTGTGTAACAATCTTGCGGTATTGTACTTTCTGCTGTATTTAAAAGAGCTGCCAATGGCTCAAAAGCCCAATATTCAGATGCACTGAGGCTACGCGAAGAATCTAAAAGATTGTACTTATGGATACCAGATTCGATTGCCTCAAACTTTGATGTAAATTCAGTATCATTCAAGTAATTTGAGTAAATTTTCAGTGACTCAAGATAAAAAATAGATTTAGCGATTTTATCCTCGCGCTCATGATTACTGAAATAATTTTTTAATGAGTTAGTAACCGACATAACTTTATTAATAAATAGCATACTGCTCACCATCACAATCCCTGGTATAATAGTTTTAACTATAGTTTTAGGATGTAGGCCTGTATTTTTTGATAGCTGTTTGATTGTTTGCTTTGTGGTCATAGTAGTAGATTAATAATGTTGTACAAAAATAATATTTAAAAATGAGATTTGGTTCTCTAATTGCGTGCCTGTCAATAAGAATTTTTCATGCAAACTCCTTATTTTCATTTTTTGCTATTTTCTATATTCATTGCCATTTTAGCGATCTTTTCCATGGTTCTCTCCGAGGTCTAGTATGACATAGTTTGTAAACTTTTATTTGTCATGCCTCAATATACTTATTAGGTGGAAGTGACGGCGACATGTATTACACGAGGTCCATGCCTCAAC
>JANRKH010000037.1:0-4883 GCA_033763595.1 Rickettsiaceae bacterium | reverse complement strand
TTATCTTCTGGCTTTAGCCTTATCGCTTCATCATATGCTAAGACTGCCTCCTCGTATCTTGAAAGAACATCAAGGGCAGTTCCTTTGTTAACGTAGGCACTTGCACAAAATTCATTATCTTCTGGCTTTAGCCTGATTGCTTCATTAAAGGCCGCGATTGCATCCTCATGCCTTGAAAGTTTACTAAGGGCAAGTCCTTTGTTATAGTATGCATCTGCATAATCTTGCTTTAGCCCTATCGCTTCATCATAGGCTTTAATTGCTCTTTGATAATCACCACGGTTACAAAACTCACTACCTGCATTTAGAGCATCCAGAGCTTCTTCTATTTCTATGAACCACCCACTAAATAGATTTCTAAACATAGTCAATTACCTATCATTTTACGTTCATTCATTTTAATTATTTAGATTGTAAACTTTTATTTAATTCTTAAGCTTTCAGATTTGTTAAAAAAACTAGTTACGATTTCTGCGATTTTATTTTTTAATATATACAGAGGTTTGTGTAACTTGTTATGTATTTGATTGTGTGCGCGAAGGAACTCAGTATGATTTAATGCTACTAATTTTAATTATCGCAATCTATTTACTGCTAGTTTATCTCTTGTTTACTAAAGATTATTTCTACTTGTTAAGAAAACTGATCACAACCATAAATAACTATATATATAATGTTAACAACTTTCAATAAGTTTTTTTTGGTGGTTTTTAAGATATTTTAATCCTAGGTTTTGTGCTAGGTTTTGGGAGGTTTTAAGTAGCTTTTTTTTGGTTTTTCTTTAATAGACCTCCCCGCATAACCTATAAATAGAGCCTGGGAATTTTTAGGAAAAAGGTAGCCTTTATACCTGAACATAGGTAAACCAAAAACATTAGTTAAGTATTAAGATATTTAGATTAGGAGCAAAAAGCAATTTTTGACGACAAAATTCCAGCTCAAAGCGCTAGGGTTTGCTGGGGGGTCTAGTAATAGATGCGATATATCCGCATAATAATATTATCACAGTAATTAAAAGAGATACTAAAGGCGGAATTTTAGTTATTTCGAATATATCTTTGATAAATACTTTGCTACCTATAAATATTAAGATAATAGCCGCGGATGTTTTTAGATATTTGAATTTTTTGATAATATCAGAGATTGCAAAATATAGATATTTAAGCCCTAAAATCGCAAAAATATTACTCGAATAAACTATTAAATTATTAGTTGATATTGAATATATGGCCGACACACTATCAAGCGCAAAAACTAAATCGAAAAAAGATATAGTACATAAAGCCAAAAACAACCTCGTGAGCTGAAATTTTTTTTTGCCGTTTATTTCTTCTATAGTCCAAAAAATTTCACTATCAATCTCTTTTTTGATTGAGAAATTTTGTTCCAGGAATTTAATTACCGGATTTGCTGAGAGGTTCTTTTTATGCTTATCAAGCAGAATCATCTTTATACCAGTAAGAACAAGTATAATACCAAGTATATATAAAAACCAGCTAAAGTTATTAGCTAATATATTGCCAAAATATAAGCTTACTATCCTAAAGATTATAATTCCCATTATGCCCCAAATGAGAGTTCTATTTTTGAACTTGTCTGGAATCTCGAGAAAATCAAATATCATTGAGATCACTATTATGTTATCTATAGAGAGAATTTTTTCAACAACAAATCCAGTAAAAAACTCTAATGATTCATCCTTGCCTATTGCACTAAATACGTACACAGCAAATATGCCAATCAGGGCAAAGTAAACTATATGATAAATTACGTCAAACCTAACCCCAAAAAATCTCTGACTTACTTTTATCCCCGAAAACTCAAGTGCAAATATTACTGCCGACAAAAACCAAAATAATTCCCATTCCATAATTACATCTCAAAATGATCAAACATTAATGTTACTTCAGTACCCTTACCGAGCCTACTCTTTATTTCAAACTTACCTCCCATTAACTCCACTAACTTTTTTGTAAGCGGAAGGCCAAGACCAGTGCCATGATATTTTCGACTTAATTTACTATCTATTTGCCCGAACGAATGGAGCGCTTTTGGCAAATCTTTGTCATCCATCCCTATGCCTGTGTCCGATACTTTAATAATTACTGCTTTTAATACCTGATCTAGCTCCATAAATAATGTTACAGTACCGTTTTTGGGCGTAAATTTAACAGAATTAGATAATAGATTAAGAAGCGCTTGCTTAAATCTTCTAGGATCTGCTTTAATAACTAGATGCTCTTTTGGAAGCTTGTCTATCAATCTTATTTTTGACTCTTCTGCCCTTTGTCTTACAAATCTAAGGCTCGCCTGAGCAATTTTTGTAGCATCTATTTCTATCAATTCAAGCTTAAGCTTATCAGCCGAAATTTTCGAAAAATCTAAAATATCATTAATAAGACTTAGTAAATGTTTTCCAGAACTATTTATGTCGTAAATATATTCTAAATATTGGGGAGGCTGGAGCCTGCCATATGCTTCCGTTAAAATTACCTCTGAAAATCCTATGATGGCATGTAAAGGAGTTCTAAGCTCATGGCTCACATTTGCAAGAAATTCAGTCTTAGCGGAACTCTCTAGCTCTGCCTTGACTTTTGCATCTGCTAAAAATTTATTATTTTCTACCTGCTGATCTATTATTCTCTGGGCACTATGAGTATTAAAAACTATTATCGCAAAAAAGGCGCTAAATACTAAAAATAAAAAACATGATACTCTTGTTTCGAAAAATTTAATCTTGTCCCATGAGTCCGTTATATCAGAGACTATTTTCAAAGTTCCATATCTACCGATTTTTTTTGCAGCGTTTTGATGAATTGGATAATATGACTCTACAAAAGCAACTTTATGCGGCTCTGAGCTTATCATGGGATAATTTAAAATATTATGAACAGGGATACCTGAGCTGAGTTTTGCATTTAGATCTTCTTCTGTTAATACGCCAAAAAAAATATCGTTCAATATATCAATTACGTCAATATCAGTTTTCTTGGTTTTTTTGCTGAATACCATGCTCGAGGAAGAAATAACCTCTATATTATTAGCTGAAAATATGCTTAATTTTATTTTTGACTGTTCGCCAAAGAAAGTTAATGTTTGTTGTGCAAACTTTCTAAATTTGTCACTTGTGAGCAATTCGTATAGATCTTCATTTTGTGATAATAATTTATAGCAATCGGAATTTTTGCATATTTTATTCATGAAGTGACTATAAATTTTGTCATTTTCACGAATAATTTCTTCTGCTACGATCGATTTAACTGTAAAGTAACGATAAAATAGAATCGCTCCAAGTATTGCTATAAACAATCCTACAAAAGAAGATCTAATCACATGTTTATTTCTTAACATCTAGGTATATAAATGAGTAACGACAAGTATAAAATTTCTCAAATCTCAAGCGGACTATCTTCTTACTATTCTAACGATTTAAGAGGGCTTGGCAAGAATCTAAATGCAAATTTCACTCAAAAAACTGAATTAGCCAAAGTCATAGAGGTTTTAGATGATACTAGTGTTATTTTTGTTACAAAAGACGGGGAGAATATAACAGCCAAAACTAGGCCGTCAGAATTTCATAAAAATGATTTAGTAAAAGTCCAGCGAAATCAGAATGGCGAGTATGAGATACTATCAGTCGTATCAAGCGATAGTAAAAAGAGTAAAATGGGCGATGCTAGTGAAACTATCAAACAGAATGATGAACCTATTATACTAAACCTAAACTCAAGGCTACTGCTCAAAGAGGGGGTGAGATTTTTGGGTAAACTAATCTTAGATGAAGTAGATGAAACTACTGCACTTTATAATAATAATATATATGAATTTCTTGTATCTGAAGTAGGCGAAACTCAGGCCATTCTAAACAAAAAAGATATCACAGGTACATATTTGTTTGCTTTTTGCGCGCATAATGAGAGCTCGAATATATTGCACTTGCATAATGGCAAAATCATTTTAGATCAAAATTTCTTATCTATAGGGCAATATCTCATATTAAAATTACTGGGAGAAAAATCTGTTGAAAAGAGAAATGCTAGTTCCTTGCCCCTGAATATTGCAAAAATTCTGGGTCATATAATTGAGAATGTCAACAATTTACAAATAGGTCAGAATAACCTCCATAATCACGCGCACGCATTTTGGCTTAATTTTCTGAAATTAATTTTTTCTAGCGAAAGACAAATGGAGCGCAAAGCCTCATACAAAAACGAAAATATACACCAAATAAAAGAGTATATCAGATCCCTAATTGATGAAAATATTGATCTTTCAAACATTGATACTAAGAACTCGGTTAATAATATTTACTTCTATTTACCTATAACTTATAATGAACAAAAAACAAATCATAAGGTATTTTTTGAAAAAACTTCAGAAGATACGATAAGATTAATCGTAAATATAGAAGCGAACTTTCTAGGTCCAATGCAAGTCATAATAGATTTGCAAGTGAAAACACAAGAAGTAAAAAAAGATAATATGAGCCTAGCTAGAGAAATTAAGGCGAGAAAAATTGAAATAAAGCATAAGATAAGCGAAGTCAATATTTTGGATAATCTAAAATATTGCTTTGAAAATAATCAGTTTTTTGCTGAACTAAGCTCAAGAATATTATTTACGAGTATCGATGAGCCCTTTGAAACAGAAGTTGAAACAGAGGCAAATAAAATTGGCGGCATTGACCGGAGATATTAGACTTTCTCGCGCAAGACCTTCAAATATCTTGGCATTTTTTAACGTCTTATACCAAATACCATAATTAATTAAACCAATTAATTGAGCAAATTTGTGCTACGGTTTCGCTAGATATCGACTTAATAAAGTCACACACTACATCTTCTAGAATATCAAGAGTGTCATAGATTTTGTTGCGAATAATA
>JANRKH010000036.1:0-26325 GCA_033763595.1 Rickettsiaceae bacterium | reverse complement strand
GCGGGAATGACAGTGACGATCACAGTGTCATCTCACGTAGAAAACGGGGATCCAGGAAACATGTCATCCACGTGAAAACGGGGATCCAGGAATTATATATTCTAGATTCCCGCCTCAGCGAGAATGACAAAAGTTGCAGCGGGAATGACAGTTACGATCACAGTGTCATCTCACGTAGAAAACGGGGATCCAGGAAACATGTCATCCACGTGAAAACGGGGATCTAGTAAACTTGTCATCCCCTCGAAGGAGGGGATCCAGGAAGTAAAATTCTTCTAGATTCCCGCCTCCGCGGGAATGACAAAAGAGGCAGCGAGAATGAAAAAGTGTCATCCCCTCGAAGGAGGGGATCCAGGAAAGATAAAAAAGACTGGATTCCCGCATCCGCGGGAATGACAAAAGTGGTAGCGGGAATGACAGAGAAGAGACGCTGGAATGACAATTATGGTGTCATCTTAAAGGTCCCCTTTTTTTCTGCTTGTATTTTTCTCTCTAGTTCTTGTATTACTTTACTCCTTAATGTTTTAAGATCAGTAGCCTTATTAGGATCATCATTAGGTCGGCCAGTAAATACAGTACTTTTGTCAGTAACTTTTTTTTTGCCATCAAGGAGTGCATCATACTCCATGGAATTTCTTTCCTCGAATTTTTTTGGAGCGAAGAACTTCTGTGCAATCTCTCTTGCTAGACAATATCTTTTATTTTTTTGTCCTTCTTTGCACAAAAAATAGAAAGACGCTCCTGATATCGTATAAAGAGCACAAGTTGTAATAATCAAAACAGGAATCGAAAGAGGCATTCCTGCTATTGCCGGTACAAATCCAATTAACCATGCAATATACAAAGAAACCGTAGTTAAAATAATTAATCCAAACTGTTTAGGCTCTATATCCTCAAATGTTGGGGTCTTATTGCTATTAGATAAATCTTTTTTAGTCTCAAAGAATGTTTTACTTTGTTCATTTGTTTTGTTAAGCCTCTGTTGTATAAGCTTTATCTCTTTCTCGGTAAATTTATCTTTATCTTCAGTTATCGAATCATTGTATGCAATTAATTTATCAGTAATGTTTTGTATAGGATTAAGTTCTTGGTACAAAGTTCTTTTTATATCCTCTCGAACTTCATTTTCTATATATTTTACAGTTTCCTCGGTTATAGACGCAGTGCTAATCAGTTGGAGTAGCTCTTCATCGGTGATATGTGGTATCTCAACCTTTAATTGATCTTTCAACTTTTTTTTAACTTCAGACTCTCTGTTTTGCTTGAATTTTTTTATTTCTTTTAAAACTGAAGGAATTTGTGTTGTAGAAAAAGACGAAGCAGAATTATCATCTGAACCTTGTTCGTCTTTATTAGATAGGCTGATAATATTTTCTACTTCTTCGTCAATAACTTTGGCTTTCCTAAAGTACATAGCCAGTAGATTTTCTAGAAACTTCTCTTTAGGCACAAGGTAATCAGAGTCTTTTACATCATTTTGTTTCCATAATGAATCAATAACTTCCTTAATTAATTGATAAGCTTTATCGCTCAGTATCTGACTTGAGTTTGGGCTCGCTGACCCGGAAGTTTGTTGCGTATCCAAAGTTTTACGTATCGTGTCTATTTGTTTTGGTTGATTATTACTTTGAGCTTTAGACATTCTATCACTATAAAAAACTTATTTAATTTTAGCAAAAAATCGCTAAATAGTAGTAATAGAATTTACTAATCCAAATTATATTTATTAAGTTTTTTATAATTTGTGTTTTTTTGACATAGGGCACTAGATAGGCTTGAAAATTAAGTCAAGTAGCTCAGGACCTGCGTTCTAGGCTACTAGGCTGTTGGATTCTATATTAATGTTGGGATTTTTCTATATAGATTCTGTCATTGACTCTTCTAATGACAGAACTGCATTTTGTTCTCAACATTATCCATACACCCTCTACTGGCCTTATTTTAATTATGTTTTGTTATTCTAAAAGATGCTTCTATCTGCCATAATCCTTGATATTGAGCTATTATACCAAATCCCATTTTTAAGTACTTGCTTCTATAGTCTTTTAGGTTGGATTAGATACTAGGCGCGAGGAGAGAAGCCTATGAGTATTAGGTGAGCGACGAGTCAACAACGTAGCTAATTCAACATAAAAGACTATAGCACATCGCTAAAGGCTTACACGAGAGTAGGCTTCGTGACTTGCTCCTAGTATTATTTAATTCTAGAGATTTGGCATAAGACAGCTCGCTCTTAGCTATTTCTGCCCTTATAGTAGGGGTTGTTCTAGCATTCTTATGAGGTACTAATTCTGGCATATGTACCCTCTATTTTTTAAATATTCTACCCCTAATTTTACACCATAATTTTCTATTATGCTACCATCCGGTATAAAATACGGAGGCGGGAATGACAATTACGATGTCATCCCCTCGAAGGAGGGGATCCAGGAAACATAATTCTTCTAGATTCCCGCCTCCGCGGGAATGACAAAAAAGGAGACGGGAATGACAAAGGTTGCATTGTGAATGACATAAAAGTGGGGGCCAAGCGCTGTTGTCATCCCCTCGAAGGAGGGGATCCAGGAAACATGTCATCCCCGTGAAAACGGGGATCCAGGAAACATAATTCTTCTAGATTCCCGCCTCCGCGGGAATGACAAAAAGGAGACGGGAATGACAGTGACGATCACAGTGTCATCTCACGTAGAAAACGGGGATCCAGTAAACTTGTCATCCCCTCGAAGGAGGGGATCCAGGAAACATAATTCTTCTAGATTCCCGCGTGCGCGGGAATGACAAAAAGGAGACGGGAATGACAATCATAGTGTCATCCCCTCGAAGGAGGGGATCTATTCTATCATTAAATTTGATCATTTAAAAAACGGGATTTGGTATTATGCTAGCAGATATACACATACACCTTGCCCTAAAATTCATTTTTATTTTATAGTCTTAAACCTTGTATAATTTTTCAGCTATCTGCACTGCATTGAGGGCCGCACCTTTGCGTAAATTATCTGCACAAATCCATAAGCTTAGCGCATTTTGCGTTGAATCATCTTTTCTTACTCTTGCTACATAAACAAGATCTTCCCCAGTTACTTCGACTGGTGTTATATATTTTAATTCGCTATCATCCCTAACAATTGCAACTGATTCTGTTTCTTGCAGAATTTCAAATATTTCCTCAAGGTCGAATGGTTTTGTAAATTCTACGTTAACAGAAAGAGCATGACTTACAAATACGGGTACCCTAACGGCCGTCACTGAAACCCCTATATCAGCTCCGAGAATCTTTTTTGTTTCTGATATAATTTTCTGCTCTTCTACTGTATTTCCGTTAGATTCAATATCATCAATCTTTGGCAAGATGTTGAAAGCAATTTGTTTGTCAAATTTTTCTGGATGCAGCTTTTCTGGCATATATGTTGATTTAGTTTGATTATATAGCTCATCCATGTGTGCCCTGCCAGCACCTGAAACAGATTGATATGTTGAGATGACGATCCTTTTTATTTTGAAATCTTGATGCAATGGTGACAGAATAGTTACCAGCGGGATGACGCAGCAATTTGGGCTTGCTATAATTTTTTTATTTTGTGCCCTTAGAATCTCGTGTTCATTAACTTCTGGGACTACAAGAGCGACATCTGGATCGTTTCTAAAAAGCGACGATTTATCTATGATTGTGCAATTTGCCTTTATTGCTTTATCTATATAAGATTTAGTGATATTGCTATTGACGCATGACAAAACTAGATCTACTTTTGTAAAATCAAAATTATCTAGCTGCTGGACAGATAATATTTTTTCGTCTCCGAAACTAATTTTTTTATGTAATGAATTTTTAGATGCAAGAGCATATAAATCTTCCACGGGGAAGTTTCTTTCGTCTAGAATTGATATTAATTTTCTCCCTACGTTTCCTGTTGCTCCAACAACGGCCACATTATATTTTTTCATGAATTATCCGATTAAATTATTGATTTTTTTGCCGCTGATTATGTGCGTGTGAAAGTGAAATATAGTTTGCCCGCTTAATTTACCGCAATTGGATATAATCCTGTAGTCACTGACATTTAGGCTTCTTGCAATTGCATGAATTTTTTGAAAATATAAAGCTACATCAATACTACTTGCCTTAGATATAAAGTCAGAAAAATCCGAATATTCTCCCTTAGGAATAACAATTATATGCACTGGGGCAACTGGTGCTATATCCTTAAAAGCAACTACAAGATCATCTTCGTAAACTATTTCTGCTTTTATTTCACCTTTTATGATTTTTGCAAAAATATTGCTTTTGTCATATTCTCGAGAAGTAACGATATTTTCGTTAATCTCATTTTGCTCAGTCTTTATTCGCATTTGCCTTCTGTAAATATTGATATTCAGCATCTTCATCTGTTGATTCATATATAATATCTACAAGCTCAAATCCAGAGATTTTTGCATTTAGTATCATTAACTCTTCAGAAAAAAAAGCAAAAATTAAAAATAGGCATAGTTCATAAAATGCTAGAAAATAACTTAAATCAAACATATATAATCCGATGTATATCAGAAAGAATGGTATTGCTATTATTAACATGTTGTTATATAAAGCCCACCATATATTGAAGATTGCTGGGTAAATTGAAAATCCAGACCGTATAATTTTAATTTCTGGTGGAAATTTGTTCTTTTGGCGAATTTTTTGGTATACAAGAAAAATGGACATAAATTACGACTCTTAAATTACTGCAAATTTTTGTAGTAACTAAAATTAAGGTTTAAAATTTTATTGTAATGAATATATTATATTTTTATATGAAAATAAAGGGCCTTCCATGAATAACACTCAAAATCACCATCAGAATAACATGCATGGCACTACAATCCTTTGCGTAAAGAAAAATGGAGAGGTAGTTATAGGCGCAGATGGCCAGGTGTCGATTGGCAATATGATATTTAAGTCTAACACTAATAAGCTTAGGAGACTTGCTGACGGAAAAATTCTTTCTGGGTTTGCGGGTTCGACTGCAGATGCATTTGCTTTATTTGAAAGGCTAGAGTCTAAGCTTGAGAAATATTCCGGTAATTTGGTAAGAGCTTGCGTTGAGCTTGCTAAAGATTGGCGCACTGATAAATTCCTAAGAAGATTAGAGGCTATGCTAATTGTTGCTGATAAAGACAATATATTGATTTTGTCTGGTAATGGCGATGTAATAGAGCCAGAATATGGAATAGCATCGATCGGATCTGGGGGTTTTTATGCAAGAGCCGCAGCAAAGGCATTGGTAGATAACACAACTCTATCAACTGAGGATATTGTCAAAAAATCAATGGAAATAGCAGCAAGTATTTGTGTATTTTCTAATAACAACATTTTAATTGAAAAAATTTCATGACAAATAACAATTTGGGGCTATCTCCATCTTCTATAGTAAAAGAGCTTGATAAATACATTATAGGACAGACTGAAGCAAAAAGATCGGTCGCAGTTGCGCTCAGAAACAGATACAGAAGAAAACTTGTAGATGCGTCTCTCATGGAAGAAATTTATCCAAAAAATATACTTATGATAGGACCTACAGGAGTAGGCAAAACTGAAATAGCAAGAAGACTTGCTAAACTATCGAATTCACCTTTTATTAAAGTAGAGGCCACCAAATTTACTGAGGTAGGTTATGTCGGAAGAGATGTTGAATCAATAATCCGTGACCTTACCGATATAGCTATAACAAATGCGAAATTTGCGGCAAAAAAAGAAGTGGAAAAAGAAGCAAAGTTAAAAGCTGTAACAAAAATTATCGATCAAATGGTTGGCCCTAGTTCATCTGAAACAACTCACGAGACATTCAAAAAGAAAATTGAGTCCGGGGCTATGAATGATGTAGAAATCGAGATAGAAGTCCAAGATAGTAG
Organism: Rickettsiaceae bacterium; assembly: GCA_033763595.1. GTDB lineage: Bacteria > Pseudomonadota > Alphaproteobacteria > Rickettsiales > Rickettsiaceae > JANRKH01. Next base: position 20,436 of record JANRKH010000036.1, on the reverse strand, counting down.
CGCTGCGATGATGGGCGGATTTGAAATACCCGGCGTCCCTGGTGCTGCAATGGGCGTTCTAAATATCAGCGACATGATTGGGAAGGCGATGGGTATAAACAGAACCAAAAAAAAGAAGCTTAGGATAAAAGATGCGCTAGATCAAATCTCGTCAGAAGAAGCAGAAAAACTCCTAGATGAGGAGTTGATTATTCAGAACGCTATTAAATCGGTTGAAAACGACGGTATAGTGTTCCTAGATGAGATAGATAAAATAGCTTCAAGAAGTAATGATGCGGGCGGCGGCAGAGGAGAGGTGAGTAGAGAGGGCGTTCAGAGAGATTTGCTCCCCCTTGTCGAAGGTACAACTGTTTCAACAAAGCATGGGTATGTAAAGACTGATCATATTTTATTTATAGCCTCAGGTGCATTTCATATGCAAAAGCCCTCAGACCTTTTGCCCGAGCTTCAAGGTAGATTTCCGACCAGAGTCGAGCTTAAGGCGCTAGATAAAAAAGATTTTGTAAAAATTTTAAAAGATACACACGCGAGCCTTCTAAAACAGTATATAGCGCTACTTAATACCGAAAATGTTAAGATTAATTTTGAAGATAGTTCGATTGAATCTATTGCCGAAATGGCTGAGCACTTAAATTCTGAAGTGGAAAATATAGGAGCAAGGCGCCTTCACACTATTCTAGAAAAATTATTAGAAAAAATTAGCTTTGAAGCGGATAATATAAGCGGGCAATCAATCACAATAGACAAATCATTTGTGGACAAAGAATTATTTTCGATCAAAAAAAGTTCCGATTTGTCAAAATTTATACTTTAGTATTTGATGGTTGTGCATGTAAGTAGCGCTGCGTTCAGCGGAGTTGAAACTATTAATATCGACGTCCAGGTTCACATGTCCCCTGGTATACCCCAGTTCACAATTGTTGGCCTTGGAGATAAAGCAATTGCTGAGTCTAGAGAGAGAGTAAAAGCAGCGATTGTTTCTATGGGTCTTTCTATGCCATCCTCTAAGATTCTAGTGAATCTTGCTCCCGCAGATCTTGCCAAAGAGGGAAGTCATTATGACCTACCTATTGCTCTTGGGGTACTTGGTTCAATGAATATAATTTCAAAAGCTGAGATAGCAGAATATTTGGTACTTGGCGAGCTGTCTCTTGACGGGTCTATATTGCCGGTTACAGGGATTTTGCCCGCGGCTATCTCTGCAAATGCACTCGGACTTGGGCTTATATGCCCTAAACAAAACGGTAAAGAGGCAGCATGGTCTGGCAACAAAAAAATTATAGCCGCAAAACATCTTTTATCCATAATCAACCATTTTAAAGGAGTGCAGGTAATAGATTTACCTGATATAGGTTTACTAGAAAATAATCAGCCAAACCCGAGAGAGAAAGAGAAGGTTGATTTTGCTGATATAGTAGGGCAGGATAAGGCCAAAAAGGCCCTAGAGATTGCAGCATCTGGAGGTCATAATGTACTAATGTTTGGCCCACCAGGAACAGGTAAATCAATGCTTGCATCTAGGATGCCTACTATTTTACCTGAAATGGAAGTTGAGCAAATTCTCGAAACAAGCGTGATATACAGCATCTCTGGTCTTATTCAAGATGGAATGCTGCAAAATATACGACCATTTAGAGCCCCTCATCATTCTTGCTCAGTAGCTGCTATGGTTGGCGGCGGCGTTGGAAAAAAAGTTAAGCCAGGAGAGATTTCTCTTGCTCATAATGGAGTATTGTTTTTAGATGAACTTCCTGAGTTTCCGCCTGTGGTGATAGAATCTTTAAGACAACCAATAGAAAACAGAGAAGTACTTATTTCAAGGTCTAATTCCCACATAAAATTTCCTGCGAATTTTCAATTAATTGCTGCTATGAATAGATGTAAATGCGGGTTCTATCCAGATCCTACAAAATCTTGTAGCAAAGCCCCCGTCTGCGCTTCTGAGTATGTGAACCGAATATCAGGACCAATGCTCGATAGGTTTGATATACATACAGAAGTTGGATCTATTGATGCAGTTAATTTTAATGTGTTTAGCCAAAAAAAAGGTGAATCTTCGGCTGATATTTACGAAAGGGTAAAAAAAGCCCGTGATATACAAAGCGAAAGGTTTGAAGGGTATAATATCAAAACGAATAGTCAAATGTATGGAAGTTTGATAGTGGATTTTGCAACTCCTGATGAGGAGGGTTTAAAAATTTTAAACGAAGCAGCAAGTAAATTCAAATTCTCAATGAGAACTTATAATAAAATCCTCAAAGTAGCAAGAACTATAGCAGATTTAGATGAATCAAAGCAAGTAAGAAAAGTACACGTTGCTGAGGCTATATTTTATAGAAATCCGGATAGATTGTAGTTTTCCCTTAAATGTCATTATACCTTTTGCGCAAAGCTTTACCTTATCAAAAATTGCGGAAACCTGCGGAAGATCCACAAGATAAAGGCACAATGACTATCTCCAATGACGCGCTCACAAAATTAATTATACGCTAATCTTTGTGCCGTGTACTTAGATTTTTAACCTTCATAAGCTTTATTTATGACTACACTATAGTCTTTTAGGTTGGATTAGATACTAGGCGCGAGGAGAGAAGCCTATGAGTATTAGGTGAGCGACGAGTCTACAACGTAGCTAATTCAACATAAAAGACTATATCTGATTATCACTGGGAAATAGTATAGTCTGTTTAAAAAAGATAATTGTGATTATTCAAGAATTTTGACTCTAACGAACTCTTCGTTAGTTTTTCTTTCATTTTTAAGGACTTCTGTTTGGCGTTTTTTATTGTGGGCGTCTTGCAAAATCTCGAATCTTTTGAGATTTTCAAAATGTTCTTTTAGTTCGTTTGTTTTTGCTTCAATTTCATTTTTAATAGCGTTTATGGATTCACGTAATTTGAGCTCCGTATTTTTTACCTTCGTAACATATCCTTCCAAAAAAAAAGATAGCTCAAGGCTTCCATATTTGCTCATCTCTTTATCATAGCCTGTTTTTAGATCTTCCAGCTCTTCTTTGTAAGAAGCAAGCGTACTAACCAGAGACTGCCTATATGCACTTATTTTTTCTATTTCTTTTTTTTCTAATTTAATAAGTGCTAAAAGCGCTCTCATGATATTATTTCTTCTAGTCTTTTGAAGCTATCCTCAAGTGGCGTATATTCGTTATGTTTTTGTCGTAAAAAATCTTCTATAAGTGGATAATATTTAATTGCCTCATCTACTTCCTTATCTGACCCTGGTTTATATGCTCCAAGTCTAATTAAATCAGACATATCTACGTAAGTTGAAACTATTTTTTTTGCTCTTTGTAAAATTTGATTTTCCCTATCAGAATTACATTTTGGCAAAGCACGTGATACTGATTTTAAAATATCTATTGCAGGATACCTACCGCGCTCTGCTATCGCCCTATCTAGTATAATATGCCCGTCAATGATACCACGAACCGAATCGCTTATAGGCTCGTTGTGATCATCCCCCTCCACAAGTACTGTAAAAATGCCAGTAATATCTCCTGAATCAATACCAGTACCAGCTCGTTCCAATAATTTAGGCATTTCGCTAAAAACAGAAGGTGTGTAGCCCCTATTTGTTGGTAGTTCCCCCGAGGCAATGCCTATATCTCTCTGAGCCATCGCAAATCTTGTCACTGAGTCCATGATACATAAAACCCTCATACCTTGATCTCTAAAATACTCTGCTATAGTAATAGTAAGATAGGCTGCGCGTCTCCTCATGAGAGCGGGCTCATCGCTTGTTGCAACAACTATAATTGCATTTTTTAGCCCTTCTTCTCCTAAATATTCCTGGATAAATTCTTGAACCTCACGTCCGCGCTCTCCTATAAGGCCAATTATTTTTATATCTGTTTTTGAGTATCGCGCAAGCATAGAGATTAGAATTGACTTTCCTACTCCGCTTCCGGAAAAAATACCCATTCTTTGGCCCTCGCAGCAGCTTGTAAAGCAATCAAGGGCCCTCACTCCTAGGTCTATCTTCTGGCCAAGGCGCCTTCTTTTCTGGGGATTAAGTGGGTTCGAATTTAAGTTATATTGCCTGTCTCCGAAGGAAAGCAAGCCCTTGTCATCTATTGGCTTTGCAAGAGCGTTCAGAATACGCCCACGCCATTTTATATCTGGCCAGATTGAATTTTCTGAATCTATTACAACAACTTTGTTGCCAAGTCCTATTCCTTCTGTTTCCCCGTATGGCATTAAAATCGCAACATCGTTCCTGAGCGCAACAACTTCAGCGACCAACTCATTCGCGCTTGCAGATCCCTTTGAGATCAGGCATTTTGTGCCTATACATACAAAATTTTCTAGTCCTTTAACTTCTATAGTCACGCCTCGAACTGCAGAAACGCTTCCTGTAATATGGAAAATCTTAATCGCAAACAAAGCCTGATTTAAGGACGTGATCCTTTCTAATAATTGCATTACTCCTTGTTCCAACTCCTATAATTTAAAGCGGGCGAGAAAAAATTACCTTGCATGTAATCTACTTCCATTTCAATTAGTTTTTTTGCTACCGGGCCTGAATCCACAAATTCTGCGACAGTTTTACAATTTAGATCCTTCGCAGTCTTTATTAAAGTTTCAACCAGTAATCTGTTCTTTTCATTTTTATAAATATCCATAATAAATGACCCATCGATTTTAATAATATCTAAATTTAGCAATCTTATTTGTCCGAAAGACGCATAACCTGCCCCAAAATCATCAAGCCCTATTTTGCAACCAAGAAATCTGAGTGAGTCTACGAAGTATTTTGTAATCTCAAAATTATCATTAAACGCGGTCTCAGTTATTTCTATAATTAGTCTTTTGGATAGATTATGCTCATTTAACGACTTAATCATATGTGACAACAGAGGCTTGTTCTGAACTCCAACATTTGAAATATTAATCGAAAGAATTACGTCTTGAGACCTTAATAGTTCTTCCATCGCAAGATCAAATACATATTTGTCAACCTCTAGGATAAAACCATACTTTTCTGCTAAATAAACATACTTGCCAGCAGAAATTAACTTAAAGTCGTCATTATTTATCCTGAGCAGGCACTCATGATAGGCAATTTTCCCACTTTGACAATTTACAACAGGCTGAAAAGCGAATCGTGCACTCTTGGTTTTGAGCGCGTCTTTTAGAGAGCCAAGCAAATTGTGAGAATGTTTTATGTCTTCGATTAAGTCCTCTGGGGCGCTTATATGTTTAAAAATTTTGTAATGGTCAGAATATTGAAGAGCGTCTTGAAGAACATAAAATATATCCGCTATTTCTACTCCATCCTTGATTGATACGGTTGTTATCCTTATATCCAAAAACAAGTTACTAATATTATCGGAGATAATTTTGTTTCTAATCTGCTCGGATAATTCCTCTAATTGTTCCGAAACTGATGTATTAACCGCGCAGTAAAAAAATTTACCTTTTTGTATGATTGAATATTCATCTATAATATTATTACAAGATTCCAATAATTCATGTATAAAGCCACAAATAGATTGTATTTCTTGTTCGGAAGAAAGCACCCTGAGCTGATCGAAGTTTTTTATCGAAACTTGCATCATAGCGATGCTATATCTAGCTCGTAAATTCATTCTATTCAATTCTTCGGCAAAATTTATCAGTGAATACATTACTAAAACTATTTTCGGTCCTCTATTTTGGGGCGTAGGTACTTGGAATATGCTACCTATAATCCAAAAATTAAATTTGATTTCAAACTGCAAGCAGGCACGGACGTATATTTAACGCTGAAGGTATCAAATATCCATTATAATCAGCATCGTAAATTCAAAATGCAATTCCAAAAGTAGGGACTGTGGTAATACACATCTCTAAAGATCAAGGGTCGTATGAAAACTCACACATAATTTTCTTAATTCATGCCCTTAATTCTGATTTCTCAGAATTGCACTTGTTACTTTTTGATCATAGTAATTATTCTTCAAATAACAATATCGCGAAACTCTAATTACACACTATATCATAAGTTTATTTATTTATCACTTAAAGGCATGCCTAAAAACTACATGCTAAAACATAAGTTTGCCTTTAGCGCGAAGTATACTTGGATTATGGGAAGTATACTAACTCTTTATTTTATTTTAGGCTAATTCCTTTTCAAGCAAAACCCACAAGTTCGGTGACTATTGGGCTTATATTATTATCTATATTGCATTTAAGCAATCTTAGTTTATAAAAAGAACAACAGAGTCAATTAGCAATCAGCATTAGCAAAATGAAAAAGCTCTCCTTAAGTTTATATTACCAATCTTATTTTTTACTAAATTTATTCATGGCACTTGTGTTTGAACTTCTAATAGAAAGCTTTGGTATAATGGGGGCTTATTTACCAAATTTTATTATGTGCGTAGTTTTTTCATTTGCTTTTTTGAAACCTGTGCCTATATGGCTTGTGGCATTGGGAGTCGTAATTGGTGAGTCTTTCTTTTCAACAACTCCGGCTTTGATGACGGTTTTGATATTGATCGGATATAAATTTGTTACAATCAATTGCAAAAATTCAAACGCCCAGCAAAGGAATTTCAATTTTATAATTTATATGCTCATAGGTATGGTTATTTATTCCACAAAAATTCTGTGGCTATATGCAACTGAGCAAAGGCCTGAGGTTTCATTGATGATTATAAAAATGCTGGTTACTATTATATTATTCCCAATTTTTTATTTAATAACCGAGAAAAATCTTAGATATTTAAATGCTTAGTAACGAAGTTTTAAGAAGGCAAAAAGTTACCAGAAGAACATTTGTGCTAGCCGGATTTAAGATAGGCATGCTATCTTTGCTGCTTGGGCGGATGTTTTATATGCAACTACTAAAAAGTAGGGATTATAAAATATTATCCGATAAAAATAGAATCAATTTATCATTAATTACTCCATCAAGAGGACTGATTCTAGATCGAAACAGAAGAAAAGTGGCAGAGAATAGAAGGGGCTTTTTCTTAAAAATTAAGAATAAAAGAGCAAAATCCACGAATAAATCTATCGAGCACCTAAGTAAACTTTTAAATCTAACCGACCCAGAAAAAAGACAAATACATCAAAATCTTAGACAAGGGAGCAAAACTGGACCAATCACAATCCTTAAAAATATTTCCTGGGAAAAAGTAGCTAAAGTAGAAGAAAATCTAGATGATTTACCTCATTTTTTCATCGAGCAAGGAGACTTAAGGCATTATAATTTTGGATATTCTTTTGCGCATGTTACTGGATATCTTGGAAGGTCGGGCGATGATGATACAAGTAACTCAGGCGCTTTACCCATAGAATTTATGATAGGAAAAACCGGCATAGAAAAAACATACAATAAAACCATGCAAGGAACATTTGGCTTAAGAAAATCCGAGGTAGATGCCAAAGGAATGTTGGTAAGACATCTAGAAACTATCAGCCCCGAAAATGGGTCAGATCTGATATTAAATGTAGATTCAGAGGTACAAGAATATGCTTATTCTATACTACCTGAAGAAGGTGCAAGCGTTATAGTAATGGATATAAATGACGGATCAGTAGTTACTTGCTGCTCTAGGAAATCTTATGACCCGAATCAATTTGCCGAAGGTATAGCATCCGAACATTGGAAGAAACTAATAAATGACCCATTTAAACCCCTTAACAATAAAATAATATCGGGATTATACGCCCCAGGGTCTACATTTAAATTATTTACAATTTTATCTGCTCTTGAACATGAAGTTCCGAAAAATACAAAATTTTTTTGCGGCGGGTTTATTGATCTTGGCAAATCTAGGGCTCATTGCTGGAAACACGATGGGCACGGTCTTATAGACATGCAAGAGTCTCTAAAATTTTCATGCAACTGTTATATGTATAATGTAGCAAAAATAGTGGGTATAGATAAAATATTGGAGGTAGCTGCTAGATTTGGATATGGCACAAAAACAGGAATCGACCTAAACGGTGAGGCAAAGGGGTTTGTGCCTGACCAGTCATGGAAGCTAAGGAATCTAAGATTAAATTGGTCTGCTGGCGATTATTTTAATATCTCTATCGGTCAAGGTCCGTTACTGTCAACTCCTATTCAACAAGTTGTAGTAGCAGCTGCGATTGCTAACGGAGGAAGACTACTTACGCCACGAGTAAACAAGGAAATTGGCGTCAATTATAAGGATATTACAATCAAAAAAGACCATAGAGACTTCCTATGTAATTCGATGTATAGGACAGTAAATGAAGCAGGTGGAGCAGCTTATGGAAGCAGGTCCTCGGTTTTGTTATTAGCCGGAAAAACTGGAACATCTCAAGTTATAAGAAAAAAATCTGTAAATGATGACCTTAGTCTTAAATCAATAGCCCGCGAAAAAAGAAACCATGCTTTATTTTCAGGTTTTTTTCCTTTTAATGACCCGAGATTTGCCATATTTATAATAGTAGATCATGGCGGGGCAGGGGCGCGCAATGCAGCTCCAATAGCAAAAAAACTCGCCGAATATATACATGAAAGATTATAGGACCTTATACCAAATCTCTAGAATTAAATAATACTAGGAGCAAGTCACGAAGCCTACTCTCGTGTTAGGTGAGTGACGAGCTAGAAGAAAGTACTTAAAAATGGGATTTGGCATTACATCCAAAATTGAATTTAGTTTATACTATTAAAGATACCTGAATATCCAACCGTGCGTGTTTCAATCTATAGTCTTTTAGGTTGGATTATACCAAATCTCTAGAATTAAATAATACTAGGAGCGAGGAGCGAAGCCTATGAGTATTAGGTGAGCGACGAGTCAACAACGTAGCTAATTCAACATAAAAGACTATACAAGACGCAATAGACTTTTTGGTATAATATTAACAAGAAATTTGTTAAATCTCTTTAAAAAAAATTACATAATAATGTCAAAAAAAGATTGATTAATAAAAACAATTCTATAGTATTCTGTACATTATTCAAATTTTTTATATGATGCATAAGTTCCTTAGCAATTTTTTTTCTAGGAAAGAAGCGGATATTGACTCTGCAACAATAGATACTCTAAGGCTGATTCGCTCAAAAAACCTCGGCATTAAAACCTTCTATAATATCATTAACTACTTCGGATCTCCTACGGCCGCGATTGAAAATCTTCCAGAGCTTCTTAAAAAAACAAACTCAAACATAAAAATCACTAGTAAAGATGAAGCAGAACGCGAAATTGAAACAATTCATAAGGTAGGCGCAAGTATAATCTCTTTTCTTGATCCGAGATTTTCATTTTTGCTAAAGCAGATAAAAAACTGCCCACCAATACTCACTTACAAGGGAGATATTACCTTATTTAAAAAAACCTCAGTTGCGATAGTCGGCGCAAGAAACTGCTCTATTTCGGCAAAAAACATTACACAAAAGTTTGCAAAAGAACTGTCTGAGGCCGGTATAATAATTACATCAGGCCTCGCAAGAGGGGTAGACACAGAGGCGCATCAAGCTTCAAAGCCGAAAACAATCGGGGTAATAGCAGGGGGTATAGATAACATATACCCCCCTGAAAACCATAGATTATTCAAGGATATAGCAGAAAATGGTGGTCTACTTTTGGCAGAACTAGAGGTTGGAAATGCACCGCTAGCTCGTCACTTTCCACAAAGAAACAGAATAATTTCGGGCATCTCAAGCGCTGTTATAATTATCGAAGCAGGCCTAAACTCCGGATCACTCATAACTGCAAATTTTGCTATCGAGCAAAATAGGGAGTTATTTGCATGCCCTGGCTACCCTCTAGACCCAAGATGCAAGGGTACAAATAAACTTATCAAGGAAGGTGCAAATTTAATAGAGTCTAGTGAGGAAGTGCTCATCTTCTTAAACGAAACATCAAACAGATTGAAATTAAAAGAACAAATCAGCATGACCCCAGCTGAATCAACAAATGACCGCCCCTCAAATAATAGGCATCACCGGAAACTCTTTACAGATGAAGTACTTAGAGTAGCCGTACCAAACGCAAGGACTCTAACGAACTCAGGTTTACTTGAAAATCCTAGGACTGATCTCACCTTAAATGCAAAAATTCAAGAAGAGGAAACATTAGAGGTACAAAATATTATTTTTGAGCTCTTATCAGGGCACCCTGTTTCTATAGAGGATATAGCCGCAAAAACAAATTTACCGATGAAAAAAATTATGACCGCAGTCCTTGAACTAGAACTTGCTCAAAAAATATCCTCAACAGACCAAGGTAAATATTCTAAAAGTTTTTGAGTAGACGCATAACTTATACCAAATCTCTAGACTTAAATAATACTAGGAGCAAGTCACGAAGCCTACTCTCGTGTAAGCCTTTAGCGACGAGCTAGAAGCAAGTACTTAAAATGGGATTTGGTATTATACTAAGTTTCAAGAAATTAAACTCTATAGTCTTTTATGTTGAATTAGCTACGTTGTTGACTCGTCGCTCACCTAATACTCATAGGCTTCTCTCCTCGCGCCTAGTATCTAATCCAACCTAAAAGACTATACATATGAATTTTAGCGCGAGATATCTTTAGCCTATATAAAATAAGTGCTCAAAGCTTGCGCCCGGCTACAATTTGTATTGATTATTTAATTTGATTATTGAAAAATTGGATTTGGTATTAATCAGCAATTAAACAAAAAAATTTAAGTAAAAACTAAAACAAAAAAGGCTAGAGTCCTGCATCAAATATCTGCAGTACATCCAGCCTTTATTTTTTAAATAACTAAATACTTAACTAAGATTAGATTAAAGCTCTACTCTTACGCCAAATTTTACATCATGAGTTAAAATTCTATAATCTGAAGCTTCTGTTAGGTATTTATCTGACTTGCCATGATCTTGTAGACTATATGCAACGTCAAGCTTAACGCCATCTGTAGCATCAAAGCTTGCTCCTGCAGTACCAAGATATGTGAAGTTAGTTTTTCTTTTGTATTTCGCAGAACCTGTTGAAGATACAGCGCCTGATGCAGTGTTTACAACTTGATACACAGCTTTTGTAGATACTTGCGAAGCTCCTATTCCAGCGCCTGCAAATAATTTTGCCACACCAAGATCAGCAAAGTCTACAAGACCTTTAACAACAAGTGAAGCAGCTGTAGATTTAAGTGTCGAAGTAGTTTTTGAACCGTTACTTGTTAATTCTTTCTGCTTCTGCTCAGGATTGAAGTGATTTGAAAGCTCTAGTTCTGATCTTAGGTTATCCATAACATATGTACCAAGCCCTAATGACCCAACAACATGTGTGGATGATTTATATGTCAACTCTTGTCCGCTAGAAACAGACTTTACACTGACTTTGTCTTGAGGTAGCCAAGATGGACCAACGTCACCTCTAACGTAAAATGATCCTTCTTCTGCATATGCGGCTGAAGCAAAAGCTGCTATAGCCGTAGCTGTTAGTAATTTTTTCATAGTTTTCTCCTTATTATACTTTAATTTAAGTGAACTAATTCACGTATATTTAGAATTAATCCAAACTTGGCCGTGCATGGCCATATAACTGGACTAACTAACTAGACCATTTACTAGATCAGTTCTAGCTATCCCAATGCTTGCTTTTATAGCATTTTATGCCAGTCGAGTAAACAGCTTATACCTTTATTGATCAATTTACAATACTAATTTTGCTTTACTGTTGCTTTTTTTAAACAGTAATCATCAATTATTGTTAATATTAATTTTAACTTGGTCTATTTATGAAAAACCTGTACAAATGTTGTTAGTAGACATGCTAGCTTTTCTCAGGGTTACATAGAGATTGCAATAATTTATATATTCCTAACACTCTTGTGAAATGTAGTGAAACAAATAATCCAAAATAAGCTGAATTAAATTGTATTTATTGTAACTGCGCAACAAGGACTAAAAATTAAAATTTTTCTCTAGGTTTGCTGCTAATCATTCAAGACAAGATTCTAAATCTTAAACTCAAAAGATTACCTTTTTTTAGGTTGACGATATAATCACTCTAAATTCAAAAAAGTGCATAAATCTGTGGATAAATATGTGCCCTAATGTAAGTAATTACAAATTAGCCAGAGTTGCTTTAGGTAATAATACAAGTTATACACATGTGAATTATTATGAATTGACAATATTACTTTTGTGTATAAGTTGAAAACATATACACAAAGTATAGAGTTTTAGCTTTTTAATATTGTGTATTATTATGTGGATAAAAAATAATACACAAAAAACCTTACCCATAAACTACATATATATTATATATGAAATTATTATTAGATGTATTTCGCCAAAATTCCAAAAAGGTTCCGATATGGTTAATGAGGCAAGCAGGTAGATATCTGCCTGAATATAGAGAGATAAGAAAAAAAGCAGGAAGTTTTTTGGATTTGTGCTATAATCCTGAGCTTGCGACAGCTGTAACTTTGCAGCCAATCGATAGATTTGACTTTGATGCGGCTATTATATTTTCAGATATTCTGGTAATACCTCACATCTTGGGCTTGGATGTTGAATTTACAGAAGGAGAAGGGCCAAGGGTCGAGACCGTAAAATCACCTTCAGATATAAAAAAGTTAAAAGTTAAACATATAGAATATTCAGATAAGATAAATAGAGTTTGCGAAGCAATTGCCTTAACAAAAACAAAACTAAACAAAGAAAAAACTTTGATAGGTTTTGCAGGAGGGCCGTGGACGGTTGCAACCTATATAATCTCAGAAAAAAAACACGATTTTGATTATTGTAGAAAGATCGCATTAGAAAATGGGGATATGATAAATGGTCTTATTGAAATCCTAACAGAACAAACAATTATATATTTAAAAGAGCAGATAAACGCAGGTGCTGAAGTTATACAATTATTTGAGTCCTGGGCAGGAATTTTGAATGAAGAAGAGTTTGAGAGATTTGTAATAAAACCGACACAAAAAATTGTAAAATCTTTAAGGGATTATAATCCAAATATTCCAATAATTGGATTCCCCAAGGGAGCTGGGTTGTTGTATGAAAAATATGGCGAATTAATAGACCTTGATTGCATAGGTTTGGACTATCTAGTGCCATTTGAGATCGGAAAAAAAATAAAGCAAAAAAAAATAATACAAGGCAACCTAGATCCGCAGGTTTTATTGCTTACGAAAGACAAGATAGAATATAAGATGAACCAAATAATGAGTAATTTTAGTTCTGGTAATTTTATCTTCAATCTTGGTCATGGAATCAATAAGGAAACACCAATTGAAAATGTTGAATATTTAGTAGATTATGTTAGAAACTATAAAGAATGATAAGAAAGTAATAGTTTTATTTAATTTGGGGGGGCCTGATAAGTTAGATAATGTTGGACCTTTTTTATATAATTTATTTTCGGATAAATGGATCATAAGAGCGCCTTTTTTAATAAGAAAGACAATAGCTTTTTTCATATCTTTTTTTAGAAAAAAACTAGCAAAGCAAAATTATAGTTTGATTGGTGGTAAATCAGGATTACTTGAGGAAACAGAGAAGCAAAAGAATGCGCTTCTTAGAAAATTAAAAAAAGAAATAAAGAACGTCGAGATACTAGTTTCCATGAGGTACTGGCATCCATTTGCAAAAGAGGTTGTATCAAAAATAAAAGATTACAATCCGGCAGAAGTTATTATGCTACCTCTTTATCCTCAATTATCAACGGCCACCACTATCTCTTCGTTTGAAGAGTTCGAGGAATTATTAAAGCAAGAAAAAACAAATCTTAAAGTAAAAAAAATAGGTTGCTATTTTGATAATGAGTTGTTTATAAAAGCTCATGTTAGCTTAATAAAAAAAGAATTAAAAAAATTTACAAAAAATCCTATCATATTGTTTTCTGCTCATAGTATACCAAAAAAATATGTTAAAACAGGTGATCCTTACGAATGGCAAATAAATAAAACATACAAGGCTATAATATCAGACCAAGAGATATCAGGTTATGAGACAAAATTATGTTATCAAAGTAAAGTTGGTCCTATTGAATGGCTGTCTCCAAGTACAGAAAGAGTGATTGAAGAGGAGGCTCGATCTGGAAAAAATATATTAATCGTACCAATTGCTTTTGTTTCCGAGCATATTGAAACATTGGTCGAGCTTGATATAGAATATAAGTCTATTGCAGATAAATATAAAATAGAATATAGAAGGGTTCAGGCTCTTGGAGATAATGAAGACTACATAGATGCGCTCTCTAAATTTGTTTTGAATACTATAAAATCAGAGCAAGAAATTGTGTCTTTCAACTCAGGCAAATGTCCTGCCGAATTTAAATATTGTTTATGTAGGAACAAAAATGTTTGAATATTATGAATGGTTGAAGGTATTTCATGTTATATCTATGATATCGTGGATGGCAGGACTTCTGTATTTACCAAGAATATATGTATATCACACAAGGGTTACAAGAGATAGCGAGGCGGATAATTTGTTTCAGATTATGGAAAGAAGGCTCATAAAATATATTATGAATCCTGCTATGATATCTACCTTTATTTTTGGTATATTATTATCATACTTATATGGAATTGCGGCACTTGGGGTTTGGTTTCACATAAAAATGTTGTTTGTTACCTTCCTTGCTGCGTTTCACGGATTACTCGCGAAATGGAGAAAAGATTTCGTAAATGGGACCAATAAAAAATCCGAGACTTTTTTTAGAATAGCCAACGAAGTACCAACCGTTTTTATGATTGTAATAGTGATTATGGTCATTGCGAAACCTTTTGAGTAAGTATTATGGAAAAAATTACAGCAGCGATTCTTGTTATAGGAAATGAAATTTTGATCGGAAGAACAGAGGACAAAAATGTAAATTTTATAGCCCAGAAGCTAGCTAAAAGGGGCATTTTCCTTAAAGAAGTAAGAATGATTAGAGACGAAAGGCAAGATATAATAGAAAACGTCTTATCACTGAGCCAAAAATATAATTATTTATTTACAACGGGCGGGATAGGGCCAACTCATGATGATATAACAACAGAATCTATCGCAGAGGCTTTTGGTCTAGAATTAGAGGTAAATCATCAAGTTCTTAAGGAGTTAGCAGATTATTATCTTTCGCGAGGTGAATCTTTGAATAAAGCAAGAGAAAAAATGGCTCATTTTCCTAAGGGAGCGAAATTGATCGGGAATAATGTTACAAAGGCACCTGGTTTTGTTTTAAAAAATGTGTTCGTTCTTGCCGGGCTTCCTAATATTATGTACAATATGTTCGAATATGTCTTGAGCTATCTAGAGAGTAGAGATTCGATAGTAAGCTTTGTGGTTAATGTTAATATAGCTGAGAGTATAATAGCAGAGGATTTAGATTCAATTCAAAACAAATATAATAACATAGATGTTGGAAGTTATCCGTTTACTAAAGATGGATCATTCTACACTGATATAGTATTTACAGGCATTAGAATTGAAGAACTAAAAAAAGCTGCTTCTGAGTTTATTGAAATTTTGACTGCAAGGTCAATAAAATATGAGATTCGTGATGATTAGTAAATAAACTAAGCTATTTTAGTTTAGATCTAATTAAGCATTTTAGATATCAAGTTTATCAGAGTAACCAGAGCCTTTGAGACTTGGTCTTAAAAGGGTAAAATTAAAAACAGAAGGAAATGAAATTAACGTCATACATAATGGGGGCGCTGATTGCCCTTTCAAAGAACTCAGGTACCGCATTACAGCCTGGATCAAATAATCCAACCGGAGCAAATTTTCCAAAAAAAATTGCTTTTTTGAAGTCAGATGCAGAATCAAGATTCAATTTTGAGGAAATGGCAAATCCTCTCCAATATGATTTGTCATATCTTAGCAAAGAAGCAAAAGAGATTACTGAATTGCTACCAGCAACTTTAGAATATGCCATCTCGGAAACATTGAAGAATTTACTTGCGAATGAGACGATATCGCAGGAAGAAGAGAGTTTTGCTGGATTTGAGAGTTTAGATCCAGAATATATTGAGTTTTTTACCAATATTTTCGTAGATCTGATTAAAAACAATGCTCCAGATCTTATAGTTGAATTTTTACGAGAATATACACAGGAACAAAGAAAATTTTTTCTTAACCTAACATACGATGGTAAAACTGCCCTCGACGTCGCAATCAAAATGAAAAATTATGAAGCAATTATGGCACTGGAAAATATGGGAGCTGCCTCTATTCATAATGCTTTTGACTCTGAGGATTTTATTTGCGATAAGGCAGATGTCTCTGGGCTTTATAACTCAACTATAAAAAATAAATTAAATGATGAGTGGCCGGGTGACCTAAGTATGTTCGGATAATGGAATTAATATAATATTTCTAAGTATGCTACCATAGCTTTTCTATGAATTTTGGATAAAAACCATGGATTTTCGATGATTTACCAGATCCTACTTTTGTTTTGTTATCAGTATTTTAGTTACTTGCTACATTTGACCCTGGTTATTTTGTGATAAATCTTTAAATTAAACTAAATCCACAAATCAGATACTTATGTATAGGCTGTAGCCTCAAGACCATATAGTTAGGACTCTTGCCTGTCTTAATTTTGGGTTTAGTATTAATAATCATCTCAGCTCTCAAATGGCAGTTTTAAAATATGGACTATAAAAATTACCTAAAATATCCTGATTTATTTTACTTTTTGTCTCCTGTTTAGTAATCTTAGGGTAGAAAGTAATTTTTTGGAAGAATAATGCGTTTTTTATGCTTAATCTTGTGTTTTTTAAAAAGTAGTTTGGCTTTTGGGGCGGAACCAAAGCCCTGGCAAGTTTATTTTCAAGAACCTGCCACGGAAGTGATGGAGGATATAGTTAGTTTGCATAACTTTATTCTTGTTATCATTACTGCGATATTGCTTGTAGTTGCAGGCCTTTTAGCATATGTATGCTATTTTTTTTATCATAAAAGAAACCCAGTTCCGCGTAAATTCACTCATAATGTTACCGTGGAAATTGTCTGGACTATCATTCCGGTGATAATATTATGTATTATTGCAGTTCCGTCCTTCTATATTTTACATAAACAAGAAACTATACCAAAAGCAGACATGACTATAAAAGTCACCGGATTTCAATGGTATTGGCAATATAAATACCAAGATTACGGAGACATGGTTTTTGATAGTTACATGATTGATGAGAAAAATTTGAAGCCTGGTCAAAAAAGATTGCTGGACGTAGATAATAGAATAGTAATACCTAGGGACACGGTTGTAAGGTTTTTAATTAGTGCAGCTGATGTGATACATAGCTTTACTGTACCTAGTTTTGGTTTTAAGGTTGATGCTGTACCAGGTAGAGTTAATGAGACCTATGTGAAGGTAAAGAAAACTGGTATATATTACGGCCAATGTTCTGAGATTTGCGGAGTTAACCATGGTTTCATGCCTATAGTAGTTGAAGTTGTATCAAAAGAAGATTTTGAGAAATGGGTTGAAGCATCGAAGCAAAAATATTCATCTAAATATATTTATAAACCACAATTTTCTTTGAGATAAGCTTTGAATAAGTATAATTTTAAGTAAATGCCTAAGATAGCTAACTTTTTAGAACATTCAGATTGCAATATTAAGCAAAGGCGCTCAAGAACCAAAAACAAAACCAAAGGATAAAAAATTATGGAGAATCATTACCCTAAAGGTATTAGCAGGTGGTTATTTTCAACAAATCACAAAGATATTGGCACAATGTATATTATCTTCTCTGTAATAGGGGGGATTTTAGGTGGCCTATTTTCGGTTATAATAAGGGCTCAGCTTAGTAGAAATGGCGGTGACTTTTTAGGAGATGATCATCAACTTTATAACGTTATTGTTACAGCTCACGCTATTCTTATGGTGTTTTTTATGATTATGCCAGCAATGTTTGGCGGATTTGGCAACTGGTTTGTTCCAATTATGATAGGCGCCCCAGACATGGCCTTTCCAAGGATGAATAATATAAGCTTTTGGCTCATGGTTCCTGCATTAATTTTGCTACTACTTTCGTCTGTGATTGCTGAGGGAGCAGGTACGGGCTGGACCTTATATCCGCCTCTTAGTCTTTCTGCTTCTCATCCTGGTATTTCTGTTGATCTTGCTATCCTAAGCCTTCACCTTACTGGCCTTTCGTCTATTATTGGATCAATAAATATGATCGCAACAATATTAAACATGAGAGCCCCAGGGATGAGCCTATTAAAAATGCCCCTTTTTGTATGGTCTATTTTAATTACAGCTTTCCTGCTTATACTTGCCTTGCCTGTTCTTGCTGGGGCAATCACAATGTTACTGACCGATAGGAACCTAGGCACAAGTTTCTTTAAGCCGTCAGGCGGAGGGGATCCAGTTTTATTCCAGCATTTATTTTGGTTTTTTGGGCATCCAGAAGTATATATTGTTATACTCCCAGCATTTGGGGTTATAAGCCAAGTAGTAGCCACTTTTTCTAAAAAACCAGTATTTGGTTATCTCGGCATGGTCTCGGCCCTCTCAATCATAGGGCTTGTAGGTTTTGTTGTATGGGCCCATCATATGTTTACTGTTGGTCTTACATATAATTCTCTAGTATATTTTAGCGCTGCTACAATGATAATTGCCGTTCCAACTGGAATAAAAATATTTAGCTGGATAGCGACAATGTGGGGTGGGTCTATAGAGTTTAAAACCCCTATGTTATTTGCCATTGGGTTTATTTTGTTGTTTGCAATAGGAGGTGTTACTGGCGTTGTTCTTGCTAATTCGTCTTTAGACAGGGTTTTGCACGATACTTATTATGTAGTAGCACATTTTCATTATACCATGTCTCTTGGAGCTTTATTTGGCGCTTATTCGGCGTTCTATTACTGGTTTGGTAAGATGTCAGGTTATAAATATTCAGAGAGACTTGGGCAAATACATTTTTGGATTACATTTATAAGCGTGAACTTAACATTTTTTCCTCAGCATTTTTTGGGTCTTGCAGGAATGCCAAGACGGATTCCTGATTATCCTGATGCGTTTGAAGGATGGAATTTAGTCTCATCAGTAGGTGCTTTTATTTCTAATGCAGCTATAGTGCTCTTTTTGTTCATAATATACAAAGCTTTCAGGGACAAAGTGAAATGTGAGGATAATCCATGGGGGGAAGGCGCAGATACTCTAGAATGGACGATTCCTTCACCTGCTCCTCATCATACTTTTGAAACCCAGCCAGATATGAATCACAGGTAACTTTTGTCTAATATTCTAGATTTAAAACAGGCCGAAGGGATAAAAGATTTTAGTAAAAAAGATGCTAATATATCCGACTATGCATCTCTTCTAAAGCCACGAGTAATGTATTTGGCTGTATTTACAGCATTTGCCGGTATTTGCGTTGCTCCTGGATCTATAAATATATTCACAGGATTTGCTTCTATATTTTTTACTGCTATCGGAGCAGGAGCAGCCGGTTGCCTAAATATGTGGTATGATAGAGATATTGACTCTATTATGACCAGAACAAAAGCAAGGGCATTAGTAAGAGGAATAATAGACAAAGATGACGCTCTTGCTCTTGGAATCGGGCTGACTGTCATATCTGTGATAAGCATGATTATATGCGTAAATTTAGTCTCAGCTCTGATTTTGCTAGTCTCTATATTATTTTACTTCTTTATATATACAATGTGGCTAAAGAGATCTACGGTCCAAAATATAGTAATAGGAGGGGCCGCGGGGGCCTTTCCTCCGCTTATTGGTTGGTCATCAGTCACAGGCTCTATTACTTACGACTCTTTAATTTTGTTTCTCATAATTTTCCTATGGACCCCGCCTCATTTTTGGTCTTTAGCTCTTATCAAATCAGAAGACTATAAACTCGCAAATATTCCTATGATGCCTGTTGTTTATGGTGTAAATCATACTAAGAGCCAAATTATTTTATATTCTATTATGATGTTTTTTTCGTCTATAATGCCGTACTTTGCTGGCATGTCCTCAATTTTTTATTTGATTTCCGCATCTTTTTTTGGAATGTATTTTGTGGTTCTTTCTATAAAATTAAAGCAAGAAGAAGGAATAGAATATGCTCCTAAATTATTTAAATTTTCAATCATATATTTATTTTCTATTTTTGCCTTTATGATAATAGATACTTTAGTAGACGTCGTTATAAAGTATCGTATAAAATCCTTTTTTTTATCATACTACACTCTCTCGTCATTTAACTAACGTCTACTAGTTTTTTGATTTGCTCTCTATCTCTAGGATCTAGAATTTTCTAATTTCTTAAGCTCCTCTATGGTAAGAGAAGTAACCGAGGAGATTAATTCTTTGCTAAGCCCTTGTTTTAGCATGTTTAGAGCTACTAGTCTCATTCCTTCTTCTCGTCCTTCCTCCCTTCCCTCTTCTCTTGCTGTATGGATTGAGTCTTCGTCTGTGATGAGTCTTTTGCGATAGTGGTAATATTCATTTTTCTCGTCTTGGTTCATCTTTAGCATGTTTAGTTTTTCTGCAACAAGAGTCATGTATTTAGAATGGT
>JANRKH010000035.1:0-53442 GCA_033763595.1 Rickettsiaceae bacterium | reverse complement strand
TAATATTATGGAAACAGCAAAATGGACACCTGATCAACAAGCATTATATTTAAAACAAAAAATGCGAGAACAAGATCTCAGGCTAACTCACGAAGAAGAAAAAAGAGAAGCTTATGACAGAGGAAAACTAGAGGGAGAGATCTCTAAAGTCAAAGCTTTGATTAAATGCGGCATATCATTTGACATAATCAAGGAAAAAGCTGAACTGAAATTTTTGACCTCTTCTCTGAATTTAGAAAAAAGTCTTGTCTATATAAATGATCATATAAATGATACAGAAAGTGAGATATGCAAAGACTTAGGACTTGACTCTGCAGCGGATTTAAGCTCTATGATACCTTAAAAAAATAGATTTAGAGACAGATTTAAGCTCTATAGTGCCTGAAAGATAGGTCTAAATATTAGAACCCTTCGGAAAACTCGCTCCTGGCGGGCAAGTAGCTGGCGCAGGCGGAGCGCAAAACCGCAGCGTACGTGAGGATTCTGCTATACTTGCGCGGGCGGCGCAATTGCCACTAGGAGTAGAGTTTTTAGGAGAGGTTTATTAAATACATATCAAGAAAATAAGCTATGGATTTGTTCGGTTAGAAATGAGAAGTTGTGAAACATATAGTAGACTTCTCTTCTTGTCCCAAGTATCATTTAATTCCCTTAGTCTTGATTTCATATATTTCTCAAAAAAAAGAGTTAAGGCTTAAGTATCGAGCCAACGGCCTTTTTTTCTAAGTCGCTGATCTCAAAGACAAGGCTAGTCGCGCCGCTATAAGATCTTTGAGATTCAATCGATTCTGCCATAACTCTTGCAGAGTTAACATTAGAAGCGCGCAAGTATCCGCTTAGCACTGTATATTCATCTACTGCAAATTCTGATCCATTATTTTTGTAAATACTTCCCCCTTCTTTCAAGAGCATGTTTTTGTCTGGTATATAAACAACCCCTATTCTATCAATTTCTTGATCGTCAGCTATAATAGTTCCGTTATCCATTACTTTAATATAAGTTGCATCCTGCGGTACTTGTATTAAGTCGTTATTTATAGACATAAATGGAATACCTTCAGGATTTACCAAGATACCATCAGAATTTTTTAGCATACTGGCTGCTAATGTGAACCTTGGACCTTTGGGTGTCATTAATTTAAAATAATGATCTTTTTCGAGTATTGCAACGTCAAGGGGGTTACCAGTTGATCTTAGGGGCCCTAATTCTGATTGCTTGTAGATGCTATGAGTTGTTACAAAAGAGTTATTTTTTTTGGATTTTTTTGTAATATTCACATCCTTAAACAACATTGTATCTTCCTCATAACCATTAGTATTAATGTTCGATGCGTTGTTAGTTATTACCTCAAGGTCTTGCTTTCTAGCAACTTGGCTAGAAATTGATATATAAAATGCATTGTTAGCTATCGCAGCCGATGAAAAAAAAGTTAAATATAAAGCTAAAGCTACTGATTTAAATTTCATATAACCATTTATCTAGTTGATTGTATTTTAAATATCACCTTAACATAATATCAATTAGTTACAAAAATTTTATAGATTTCGTAGAAAAATAAGTTTATCATCTGACTCCAAATATACATAGAGAAGATTTATGGCCGAAGAAGAAAAGGAAGAAGAAAAGGAGACAAAAGACGCAAAAAAGCCAGATAGTCCAACTCAAAAAAGTGAAGAAGTTGGCGAAGAGGAGCAAAAAGCCGCCCCAAAAGCCTTTGATCTAAAGGGAAAAAGATTTCTCATAATTATGATAGTTGCAGCCCTTGTGCTTTTGGTTGCGGCAATATGTGCGGTATATTTCTTTTTCGACCAAAAGAAGAACGAAAATGGTGGAGAGTATAAAGAAATTTCAAAACCTCATGATGCTAAAGCTGAATTTTACTATGCTGAAATTAACAATATTATGGTTAAAATAGCTTCAGACAATCCAAGAAAGAACTTTCTTAAAATCTCACTCTTTATACAAGTTAAAACTATAAAAGACTTAGATGCTGTAAATGCAAAATTATACATTATTACAGATAGCTTCCAGGTCTTTTTAAGGGAGCTCCGTCCAAGCGATTTATCAGGTACTGCAGGAGTGCTGATGTTAAAAACAGAATTGCTAAAACGCGTGAATAAAATAATAGAGCCTACGAATGCAATTGACGTTTTATTTAAAGAAATTCTAATGAGTTAACGCTATGACAGATCAGCAGATAAAAAAAGATATCAAAGCCACTGGTATCAAAGCACTTCTTGATAAAGCGCTTGAGTCTTATGATAAATTACCAATGCTCGAGATTGTGTTTGATAAATTAGTAAGATTACTCACAACTTCTCTAAGAAACCTTACGTCAGAGACTGTTGATATTAAGGTTAATGGCATCAAATCTCAAAGATTTTCATCTTACTATGACACGCTGAAGCCACCTTGTTCGATTATTGTGTTTAAAATCGTGGAGTTAGATAATTTAGGTTTGGTGGTGCTAGATAACCAAATAGTATTTTCACTGCTTGATTCTTTGTTTGGCGGGAAAAAACACGAGCAAGTACAAACCGAAGATGGAAAAAGCTATACATACATAGAGCAAGCTTTAATAAAGCAAATTGGTGAGGTTGTGCTAAATGAGCTGAGCTCAGCTTTCGACTCGGTTAGCCCTGCTACTTGCGTGCTTGAAAGGCTGGAGAATAATCCAAACTTTGCAGCTATTGCAAGGCCCGGAGATGCTGTAATTATGTTAAAATTAAATATTGATCTAGACGGTAGAGGTGGCTCGATAGACATTGTAATACCATATGCAACATTAGAGCCTATTAAAAGCATTTTACAGCAAGTTTTTTTGGGTGAGAAATTTGGATCTGATGCAACCTGGGAAGAAAACATACTCGAGAGTGTTTATTCTATCGATATTCCTCTTGAAGCAGTCATAATAGATAAGCCAAAAACCCTTAGAGGTGTTGCAAATTTAAAAGTAGGTGACACAATAGTAACGTCATTCAAGGAAGATGAGGATATTTTTATTAGATCAGAGAATGTTAACTTATTAATGGGTCAAATGGGAAGACTTGACGATAAAGTAGCGGTAAGTATAACCCGGAAATACGGAGATAGATCAAAATGATCATTCTAGATTTCGTGATAATAATACTGACATCTTCATCAATTATGTATTCTATTATTCTCAATAAAAGAATACTACAAATGCAAAAATATAGAGATGAGATGGCTAGGTTATTTAAGGACTTTGAAAAACCTTTAGCGAAATCAGAAAATATTCTAAATCAAATTAACAGACTCTTGCCGGAAGCGCAAGCAAATATTGATGATCTAAAAATCAGTCTTGTTCAAAAAACTGATAAGATCGATGTATTAATATCTAAAGCAGATAGTCTATGTGATGAACTTGAGACTATAATAATTTCTGGAAACAGACTAAGCTCGAATCTAAAAAATCTAGTAATTAGTAATACCACTCTTAGTTCTGCATTAAGGGATCAAGATCCATATCAGCCTCAAAGTAATATGGACAGGGATAATACTCTCGTAAATTCAAACTATTATAAGAATATCAAATCTAAAAATGGAGTAGCGGTGTGAGAATAGGTTTTTTTTCGGCTCTTCTTTCTTTTTTAATTCTAACCAATATATTCAAAATATCATTTGTTTTTGATCGTGTAATGTCTCGTGCTGTAAATATAGACTCAAAAACATCGAGCTTGTTTTTTATAGGAAATGCAAATGCTGTGGATAAAGAAATTATAGTTGCCGCTGCGCCTACCTCTGATAAAAAAAACAAATCTCAGCCAAAAAATGAGGGCAGCAAACCTGAAGCTAATTCGCAAAATCAAACAAGCGGATCAAACAATCCGCAGTCAAACTCGCCATACATGACAAATCTTCTTGGGGTAGGATATAGCGACGAAGAAGTGAAGGTTTTAATGGAACTTTCAAAAAGAAGGGAGGATCTGGATAAATACCAGCAACAACTTACACTTAAGGAAACTTTTATTAAATCTACCGAAGTTAAGCTGGAAGAAAAAGCGAAAGAGCTTAAAGCCCTAGAAGATAGAATCAATGAACTTATGTCTAAACTCGAAGAAAAAAGTAGTGTAAGAATTAAAAGCCTTGCAAAAATTTATGAAAATATGAAGCCAGCCGATGCTTCAAAAATTTTTGATGAACTTGAGATGCCATTGTTACTTGAGATAATAAGAAACATGAAAGAACAAAAGGTAGCGCCCATCATAGCTCAAATGAATCCACAAAAGGCAAAAGATATATCTTTTGAATTTGCGAAAATTTCTGACAATATCGAGGGCATCAAGCCAAAATGATAAAGATGATAATACTTCCAATAATCCAGGAGTTGTTTTTCGAATTTATTGCGGACCTCGCGCTATTTATATACTTGAATACACGATCCGCGTGCTTTATTACCAAGCATCAAATTCAATTTTGGCATTATAATAAGTCAAGGAGCGAAAATCATGTATCAAATAATGGACTTTACGCTTTTATATCATTATATTTGTTTATTATTATTCTTTTTATTACTCTTACTAACTCTTTAATCGCGCATCATTCTGAGTCTGATATAAACTCAATGCTTCCAATGATAAGACCAAAAGACCAGCAAGTAAGTGAGGATCTTTCAGTAGTGCGCATTAGTTTCAATAAACATCTTATCAAGACGAAATGTTTATATGATAAAAGCAAAAATCTTTGTGAGGATCTTAAGATGACTCTGAATCAAATACTAGATTCAAATGACACAGATCTCTTTAACGAAAGGATATTAATAGAGATCCAAAGCGAAATGCCTGATGAGCAGAGTGAGATTTTCCCTCTCATATATTATCTTGGCAAAAAAGTTATAAAGTCTGAAGTGATAATTGATAAACACCAATTAAGAAAGTCGATTTACATTGAGGTTTCTAGGTTGTAAAAATTGCTCTTTTGTATTAGTATAATGTCTGTTCTTTGAGAATTGAATTTGATTTTGAATAGTTTAGCGCGCAATTAGTCATGTAAGAACGAGAGCAAGCGAATATCTATGAGTCAATCAAAGATCAATTTTAGCGATATAGGAAGTATATCTCATAACACAAATTATAGTTCATTTTACGGTATTCAAGCAATCTATGAAAAAAGTTCTTCTATCTACGATGATAGGCAATGCCCTTGAGTGGTACGACTATGCATTATATGCGCAATTTGCAGCAATTATCGGTGCTCATTTTTTCCCTAAAAGTGACTTAACAGATATTCTAACATTCGGAGTATTTGCCGCCGGGTTCATAGTAAGGCCAATTGGAGCTGTTGTATTTGGTTATATTGGTGATAAACTAGGCAGAAAATATGCCTTGGCTCTCGGAATGATATCTATGGCAGTTCCAACCGCAGGAATAGGACTTCTTCCATCATATGAAACGATAGGATTTATCGCGCCAATTTTACTCACGGTCATAAGGCTAGTACAAGGTTTTTCTCTTGGCGGTGAGTTCAGTGGTTGTATTTCATACGTTGTAGAAAGTTCTAACATGAGTAATAGGGGACTCGCCGGAAGTTCTGCTTTCGTAAGCATGTGCCTCGGCATGCTTTTTGGAACAATTACAGCTGCTTTTTGCAGAGAGGTTATGACACCAGAGTTTTTGTTCAATTATGGATGGAGAATACCTTTTGTTTCAGGCTTATTCATAGGAATTGTGGGTTTTTACATAAGAATGAGTTTACATGAGAGCCCTTTATACATAGAAGCGAAGAAAAATGGCAATTTATCTACAGTCCCATTAAAAGATTTGTTTAAGGATAATTTTAAAGAACTTGTAATCGCAATCGGTATATATCTGACTGTTACGGTGCCATTTTATCTTCTCACTGTTTACATGAATAATTATACAGTATCTTTAGGATTTTCAGAGGAGATAGCAAGTATTGGAAATGCAACTATATTAGTTTGTCTATGTATTTCGATGATTTTTTCATCTGGTCTTTCTGATAGGATAGGTAGAAAACCTGTTTTAATCACTGCATGCGCTTTGCACATAATATTCAACTACCCTATATTTTGGACAATTAGTCATACAGATTCTGGTTTAGTAGTTATTTTTGCATCAGGAGCACTTGCAATCATAGAAGGTATATTTATGGGCCCAGTTCCCACTATCCTAGTTGAACTTTTTCCTACAAGGGTCAGATTTACGGGCGTTGCACTATCTTATAACTTAAGTGCTGCTATTTTTGGAGGCACAACACCCATGATACTCATCATATTATTAAAATATTTTGGTGAAAATTCAGTTATTCCATATTATGTATGTAATTTTGTTTGCGCAACTCTTGTTACTCTTATATTTTATCAAGAAACTTATAGAACGACTTTACATGATCAAAAAAAGCAAACAAGATAGCGATTTTATAGTGCCTAGCGGTGAAAATAAAGTGCTGATGCATTCTTGCTGTGCACCATGCGCCTGCGATCTTATGCTAAAAATGAAGACAAATGGCATAGACCTCACTATTTTTTTCTATAATCCTAATATTCATCCAAAAAAAGAATATGAGATCAGAAAAAATGAAAATATTAGATATGCAGACTCTTTGAATATACCTTTTATAGACGCTGATTATGATGTTCAAAATTGGTTTGCTAGGGCAAAGTGTATGGAATACGAGCCAGAAAGAGGTAGGCGCTGTACAATGTGTTTTGACATGAGATTTGAGCGCACGGCGCTTTATGCTTATGAAAATAATTTTAAGGTTATCACAAGTTCTCTTGGAATCTCAAGGTGGAAAAATATGGATCAAATTAATGAGTGCGGAATTAGAGCCGCAAGTCTTTACGAGGGTGTCACATATTGGACATATAATTGGCGTAAAAATGGTGGATCGGCAAGGATGTATGAGATCGCCAAACAAGAAAATTTTTATAAACAAGAATATTGCGGTTGTATATATTCTTTAAGAGATTCTAATGAATGGCGCATAAAGAATGACCGAGCAGCAATTGAGATTGGCAAGGAATTTTATGAGTAATACCAAATCCCATTTTTAAGTACTTTCTTCTAGCTCGTTGCTCACCTAACACGAAAGTAGGCTTCGTGACTTGCTCCTAGTATTATTTAATTCTAGAGATTTATCATAATACCTTGCGTACAGGCGAGTCCGACTTCAATTCTTTTGGAACATTGAATTTGATCATTTAAAAAATGGGTTTTTATTACTATTCTTGGATTATGATCAGTATAAATCAAATTAAAATGCGAATCTTGCCCCGAATCTAACTTCCTGCGTTATAAATCTAAATGGGGAAGTATTTGAGTGTCTTCCTGCTTTCCCGTGATCTTGGTAAGCAAAAGAGAGATCGTAAGTCACATGACGATCGCACGCATAAGATGCGCCAAATATACCAACTGCACCTAGATTATCTCTTTTTTTGTATTTCATAGAAGTTTGACCAATAACAGTAAGGCTTCCATTATTTGTGTCCTCGCTCATCAACTTGGTTTTTATCCTAGAGAGCCCAATCCCAGCACCAATATAAAGCGAGCCCATGCCATAATCAAAAAAATCTACAACTCCTTTCGTCGTGATAGAAGTGACATTAGATTTAATCGATCCTGTTCTTGTGAACGTTCCCATGTCTCTTGCTACTGCTTTCTGCTTATGCCAAATATATTCCGTAATCATCACCTCAGCTCTTGTTTTTTCGTATAACCTAACCCCAGCGCCAACGCTACCTGCAAGATTACTTGAAGATTTATATTTTGTATCCTTGGAGGTAACAGATTTCGCTTTTGTTGGTGCTATGTCAAGCCTTACATAATAGGATGGATAAAATGCCTCAGCTTGCATTGTAGCTAGGCATAAAAGAGATGTAAGTAATAATTTTTTCATATATTGGATTCAAATTTTATTTTTTATATTATGAGAAATATGTATCTATCTCAAAATTTGCGTTATTATAAAGTTAGGAATTTTTTGGAATATTGCAAATCTACAAAACTAATATCGAATCAAATGATTAAATAATACCCAAGGAGCAAGTAAGGATAATAAAACGAGACCTTCCCCGCATAACCTTGACCTTGAGTAGTAATTTTGGTCTCAAAAAATGCTTTTAGCACATAAAGTAGTTTATCTATGTTCAATAGGAGACGGGAATGACAATGGCGGTGTCATCCCCGTGAAAACGGGGATCTAGCAAACATGTCATCCCCTCGAAGGAGGGGATCCAGGAAATATAATCCTTCTAGATTCCCGCCTCCGCGGGAATGACAAAAAGGGGGACGGGAATGACAATGGCGGTGTCATCCCCGTGAAAACGGGGATCCAGGAAACATGTCATCCCCTCGAAGGAGGGGATCCAGGGAATATAAAGACTGGATTCCCGCCTGCGCGGGAATGACGGAGAAGAGACGCGGGAATGATAAAAGTGGTGGCGGGAATGACAGTTACGATCACAGTGTCATCCCCGTGAAAACGGGGATCCAGGAAACATGTCATCCCCTCGAAGGAGGGGATCCAGGAATTATTTTGACTAGATTCCCGCCTGCGCGGGAATGACAATTATAGTGTCATCCCCTCGAAGGAGGGGATCCAGGAAATATAAAGACTAGATTCTCGCCTCCGAGGGAATGACGGAGAAGAGACGCGGGAATGACGGAGAAGAGACGCGGGAATGACGGAGAAGAGACGCGGGAATAACAAAACATGGCCCGAAAATATAATTTCGGGCCATGTATCACTTTATTTTGGATTCTAAAATCCACGTACGGTCCGTTTATTTAGTCCATTTTTGCGCTTCGGAGTTTGTCGAACTGATATAGGTGATGATCCTCTGCTTTTCCAAGTTTGTCCGCTTGAACCTTTGCCTTTGTTCAAGAGCCTACTTTTCATTTTAATGTGTTTCTTAGCGTTTGTACTAGCTTTTGTCTCGTCATCAGAATCTACTGTGCTTTCGTTATCTAGCTGCTCAGAAGCTTCAGTATTGTGCTTACTACTACCCCAAGAAAACCACGAGCGTTTTTCTGGTTGTGCTGATGCCCCCTTCTCTTCTTGCTTAGTTTGTACCTCTCGAGAGGCCTTTATTTCTTTAGCTGCTCTTAACAGTTCTTTAGCTATTTTGTTGCGCCGCGCTGCCTTTTGTCTTTTTTCTACAAAATCATTATATTTCTTAAATTGAGTTGAGAACAAATCAGCCTCTGTTAACGTTTTATAGTCTTGAAGATATTCTACTGCACCAAGCATCTTTGCATCTTCACCACTCAATGACTTGCCACCTCTAATGTGCTTTAAATATTCAAGCGTACTTTTTTCAACTGCGTAGGTCACAAATGCGACATCGTCAAATAGACGAGAATCGGTATTTTGACAAGCAAGATCAAGCGCTGCTTCTCCTTTTTTACTTACGTAATCAAGTCTAGAAACGAGTGTGATATCACCTAGCTCTCCTTCAACTATATCAACACCCCCTTTTTTGCCGAACTTCTTCACAAGCTCTTCATTCAGCTCTTCTTGCATGTTTAACACTTGTCTCACGTCTTTATGCGCAAAATATTTGAAAAAAGCATATGTCCAGCTTGATTTATCAATTACCGCACCAGCATTTAATAAAGCTGCAACTGCATGAGGATCTCCTGATCTCATAGCATGAATAAGAGGACTAAATCCATTGTTATCCGTTTGATTGATAGATTCCTTTACTTCACCTTTCTCTAAAAGCTTCTCTATCGAGCTCGTATCTCCGTATCTAGCTGCAAACATTAGTGCTGTATAACCATAGTAATCCGCTGATGTGAGATCTACATCTCCTCTATTTAATAAGCTTTCGAATGCATTTTGATTTTTCTGCTTCAAAGCCTGACTTACAGTATTCCTACCCCACCAATCCTTGTAATCTTTATGTATTTTATCTAAATCTTCGATTTCCTTATCTACATCAGTCTTAATTTTTTTCCATATGGTTTGATTTGTTTCAATTGCCTTCTTTAAAGTGTCGTATACTTGCCCTTCTCCGCTGAATTTATGCCATGCAAGTATTGCTGCCCACTTTGCATTGTGCTGCTTATTATCAATTAAAGCACCAAAATTATTTACTAAATCTTGCACTAATTGAATATTCTGACCATTCCATGCTGCATGAGTAAGGACACTTTCGCCTTTACTATTTACTTGAAGCGCTTTTGCTTGATCTGCCGCACTCATGCCGCCTAGTTCGCTCGTAACCAAATCTGCATGGGTATTATCAGCTGCAAGCATAAGAGCTGTTTGGCCATATTTATCTGTTGCATGAATATTGGCTCGTTGCGCTCTTAGAATCTTTGCTGATTCTTTGTCACCTTCTGCACAGGCAATCATGTATGGTGTTCTGCCTAATTTATCTTTTTCTTCAAGTGCTTCTTTGTTTCCCTCGACTAGAACATTTAATATATTTTTATCTTTATTATGAACTGCTAGCATTAGAGGGGTAAAACCAGTTTTATTAGGTTTGTTCATGCTAGTATCTGTGATTGCTGGTGTTCCTACCTCTTTTACTTTGCTTAATAAAGAAGCTGTTCCTGATTTTGCTAGATGATGAAAGAAAGAGTCGCCAGAATTATCCTTTTGATCAAAGTTAATACCGGAGTTGTCGGCTATTTTGTTTGAGATGTACAAAGTAATAAATTGATCAAGAGCTTGTACATCAACCTCTTGTTCTCTTGCGGCTTCATGAATTCGAACGGCATTTATAAGCCATGTCTGTCCTTTGCTATCTGTATCGTTAGGGTTTTGGTCCATAGTTTTATTGAGCGCATCAATAGCAGCCCGGACTTCTTGTTTATTTGTGAGAGGTAATTTGCTTAACTCTTCTATTTTTTTGTTTCTAGCCATAATTTTTCTCCGTATTTGTGATTTTATTTCAGCTAGCTTTGAGATGAGCTCGAAAAGCTTGCCTTGCATTAAAAATACGCCCCATACATGACTTATATTTAAAAGTTAATAAAATCATATGTATGCAACATAATGCTTAATTGAAATATAATATATAAAAATTAATACTTCACTTTTTTTTAATGATTTAGAGATATTTTTTTAGAATCATCAATTTTTTGTATCATCATAGCAACATTTTGTTTTAATAGATTTTGACTCTTTGAGCTTCAAGACCTAAAATATGCATTGTATCTATAATTCGTTCTAGGTACACCGAGCTTTATTCTAAGTTAAAATCATTTAACTTAGAAAAAGAATATTTCTGATTTGCGTTTTGAATTTTATATAATATAATCGTGAAAAATAATATTTATAATGAAAAATGCAATCTGAAGTAGAAATATCGCAATTTATATCGACAAAGTTGTGCCACGACCTCGCAGGCGCCATAGGCGCAGTGAATAATAGTGTTGAATTTTTGAATTCAGCTAATAAAAACATGGTAGCAAAGGCCCACGAACTCCTAAAAATGAGCGCAGAACAAGGAGTAAACAGACTAGTTTTTTATAGAAATGCTTATGGAGTATCAAAATATTCAGGTGAGGCGAACTTAGAAGAACTAAAGTTAGTTGCAACTAACTATCTTAAAGATACAAAAATTTCTCTGGATTTTCATGAAAGATATTTTGGGGTCAAAGATGTATTCATTTCAACAGATGTGGGCAAATTAATTTTATGCATGATTCACCATGCTGTTTCAAACCTTGTACATGGTGGTGATATTATCATCACTGTATCTAAGCAGCCCTCATCAACCCGGCTATCTATAGCTGCAGTCGGTGATTCGCTCAAAATAGAAAATATCAGGGACGATATTTTGAATAATGTTAATAGGAAACATAAGATTGATGTCAAAAACTGTATATCTTATTTTGCGGTTAAATTCTCTGAGTTACGAGGGGTGAATATAAATGTTGATAGTGCTCAAAGTAACAAAATAGAATATATACTAACTTTTTAACCATTACTAGCATGTAAGTTTTGATCTAAAACAGATATGTTATTCCATGTTCATTTTTAAGTTCATCTCTTTCGAAATTAAGGTTGCAATTAATAAATAATTAGTATATGTTACATATAGGTAACAATAAAATAAAGTAATGAACGATAAAAATAATATATTTTCAGATCTGAGATATATATGTGAAGCTACTAATATAATCCTTGATTCTCTTAAAAAAGGGTGTGACGTAGCGCAGCTTTCGAATGGAGACCTTATTATCACCGAAGTCAGAACAATCAATACTCAATTCTCTTGGAATCAAGAAAAAAAGAAGATGCTTCGCACCGGAAGGTCCTAAAGGCTTCTTCTGTTTCTTGCTTTTTATGCAATATATTCCCCAAAGACCTTGCCTTTAGCGGTAATGTTGCAGTCGAAAATTTGACTTTACTCGGCAAACCTTGCATCCAGTTTGAGAGTTGCGCCTTAGCTCATGTAGCCGGATGTTTGTGCGACATTACACCCCGGTCCTTTCGCCCCGCAGCCTCCTCACTTCTATACCTGTAGAGAGTTGCAAAAAGAGGTCTATTGCTTTTCGCGCCTATTGTAATATCTTATAATTATCTTACAATAGTTTAGCTATGTTCATAGCTCAGTCCCTTTCCGAAAAATCCTAGATTCTACTTATAGCTTGTACGCTGATGCGGCTTATTGAGATTATAGTCTTTTATGTTGAATTAGCTACGTTGTTGACTCGTCGCTCACCTAATACTCATAGGCTTCTCTCCTCGCGCCTAGTATCTAATCCAACCTTAAAGACTATAGTTTGATAAAAATTAATTTTCTTGACATTTTTATGATTTTTTGCTACACATAAACTTTTTTATTTAAATTTACCAATATGTCCAATAATATCTATTTGGATGATACATCTAATATAACAACCGGTTCCTTAATTATTCCACATGTGGAACCAAAGAAAATCGTCTATAACCAAATGAGAGAAAAATATAATGGCGCAATTTGGACATTAGGATTTTGTCTCAATATGGCTTTAAGTGGCGCTACTGGTTATATGTATTCAGGAACTACTGGTCTTGCTAAATCCTTATTTGCAACTAGTGTGGATGAAATACTGATGAATGTGGGAATCTTCGATAAACACTATTGTTCTACGGCTTTCCTTTGGACTAATTTACTATGGCATCCTGAGACCAATTTTGGGCTTCAGAGATTCGAGAATATGAAAGTTTTTAACATACATGCCATAGTTCCTACGCATTATGAAGAAATAATGACATATACCTCACTTGGTATTATTGCAGCAAATGTAGCAGTAAATGATCATTTATCTTTTCACAAACAAATCGATGATGTTCTAGAGACAGCTTTGCCTTTAATTGAATTCACGGACGGCAGGGATTCTAATAAAATGAAATATTACCTACTTGGCCTTGGGATGTTAGACGCAGTATCTATGTATATAGATTTATATCTAGAATATAATACTATCGCATCTCATCCTCTCTTTGTTTTAGGGGGCCTAGCATCAAATTCGTCTAAGCTTGTAGCTACGCAAATAGATCACTTGATTTATATAGCGTTCAGATCCTTAGGTTGGACCGGCTCACACTTGACATATAAGTATATACAGGAAATAACTAAAAACGTTGTTTATAATAATATCAATAAATACGTGGAAGAAAAATTCGTCGAAAGAATTTTAGATAAAACAAATGGTAAGCAGGTTTTCAATATCCCCTCATCAGAATATTATATTAATAACCTCAATTCTAATTTAAAGTTTATCACAAGAACCACGCAAACTAAAATAAAAAGTCTATTTGGTGATAAAACAATAGGCGCAATGAATATGCAAAATTTGATAACGCATCTACCTATTTTATCAGTCTTTTCGATTATTGACACAATCGGAGATCAATTTGGTAGTCTTTTTAAATCATCAAAAAATGCGCTCAAATTAGAAACAGATAATATGACGGATAAGGAAAGGATATTTAAGGATATATCTTATGATCTGCAAAATATAGTCTATACAAACTCAGCAGAGCTGCTAAAGGAAAATTATTCAGAAAAAGCATTATCTGCTGAAGACTCAAAATCTACTAAAGAAATTAACGCTCGTACGCAAAGTTATATTGACGAATTATCTGACGCATACTCTGCGCCAATTGCAGCATCCTTAACGCTAGTTGCATCTTCAGCTATCAATCTCGTTAAAACCCTTGTGCCACCATTTCTTTTTTCATATCCAATGTTAGCGTTAGGTTTATGTGGAGGCATGGAGTCATTCGCGCCAGGTTCTGTAAAAGATCGTATCAATCTTGATCGTAACAATCCGACAAAGTTAGTCTCTGATCTAATCCAACTCACAAACCTTGTAAATAAGGATATTGCATCTTTGCCTGACTTACCTTTTTTAGATAGTGTTTTTCTTGGAGCAAGATATAGATATGTATCTGCTTTACTCAGAGGAAAGGCGCTAAAAATTATAGATCCAGCCCTAAAGATAGATGAAGCAGAAGAGCAACTTGCAACTGATAATATAAACATCATTTTAGATGCGATCAATTCTGATAAAAAGCCAGGCGCAGAAATGACCACGAATAGTCGCAATGTTTTTTCGTTAACGAATTATGAGCTAAAATTATTCGATAAAACCCAATTTAAAATAAATGATATTACTCTAAAAGCTCCTGGTATTTATGCAATCATGGGCCCGTCAGGTATTGGAAAAACCTGTATGCTCAAGGACATAGCAGGCTGCCTTGTACATCCTTTATCAAGCCATGGTTCCGTTTCGCTTCCACTAGGTGCTGACGGAGCATTTCAAGAGCCAATTTTTATTGATCAGCATTTTTTTGTGCCAAGTAAAATTTCACTTCTTGAGATGATAACATTAAAATACAGAAACTCAATTAGTCAGGCTGAACAAAAGATGCTTGTACATAAAATTCAGAAGCTTATGCAGATTCTAGAAATAGATTCTTTTGCAGCTTCAGGCAATTTTGAGGATGGAATAGCCGCAAATCTTCTAAATCCAGATTATGAGACCGTTACATTGAGCGGAGGTCAGAGAAAAAAACTAAATATAATCAAAGCTATTATATCTGGAGCAAAGATAATATTTACTGATGAAATTTTTGCTGGGCTGGACACTGAATCAATGGTAAAAGTCCAACAACTTATTAAAGAATATTTGTCAGATAGTATAATAATAAATGTAGACCATTATGCTATTAGCAATAATCACAACGGATTCTATGATAGATGCTTCCAGATTACCGAAGAACATGGAGCACTTGAGGTTGATCTTGCAAGTAGCGCAGAAAATGATATTATATATATGGAGTCGGCAGAAAATTGCTTAGACATATGTGAATCGACATGTGGATCAGGAGCTAATGACTCAGGCTATTGGTCTTTAGATACACCATTAGATCAGTATAATTTAGATTTAGCCGGAGTTACTAAATCAGAGTAGTATAAAATCCCGCGGATTTAGCATTGTTGAATTCTTGAATTTGGTCTAATATCAAATCCCATTTTTAAATGATCGAGCTAAATTATCAATACGAATTTCGCGGGTCTCGCCTGTACTTACGTATTATATATGCGCAACAATATGCTCGCCTTAAAATTCATTTGTACAGGTTTAATCTGGGACTTGGTATAATAAGTTTTTCAGCGATTTAAATTGCTAAGCTTACGAATAAGCATAAATTTTAACATGACATTAAAAGCTGAAAATATAAGTAAAAGTTACAATAAGCGTAAGGTTGTAAATAGCATTAATCTTGAAGTTAATCGAGGAGAGGCTGTTGCTTTACTTGGTCCTAATGGAGCAGGTAAAACTACCTGCTTCTCTATGATCGCAGGCTTACTTGCTGTAGACAGTGGGAGCCTATATGTAGGAAACGAAGATATAACGTCCCTGCCAATGCATATGAGAGCTTTATACGGTCTTTGTTACCTTCCGCAAGAATCCTCTATATTTAGAGGTCTAAATGTCCAAGATAATTTGCTTGCGATACTTGAATTCGCCGAGAAAGACAAAAGTTTGATCAAAAGGCGCCTTGAGATCTTACTTGGTGATTTTGGTATTAGTCATTTAAGATTTGCCAGTTCCGCTGCTCTTTCAGGAGGAGAAAGAAGGAGAGTAGAGATCGCAAGAGCGCTTGCTATGAGTCCTAAATTTATGCTCTTAGATGAGCCACTAGCTGGGATTGATCCGATTGCGATTAATGATGTTAAGAATCTTATACATGGACTGAAGGCAAAAAATTTAGGTATATTGATAACAGATCACAATGTTAGAGAGACGCTGGACATAGTTGATAGGGCTTACGTGATTTTTGAAGGAAAAATTATATTTTCAGGCTCTCCAAAAGAGGTTTCTAGATCTAAAATAGTAAGGCAAGTATATTTAGGTGACAATTTTGACCTCTAATACCAAATGCCATTTTTAAGTACTTGCTTCTAGCTCGTCGCTCACCTAACACGAGAGTAGGCTTCGTGACTTGCTCCTAGTATTATTTAATTATAGAGATTTGGTATAACCAAATTCCATTTTTCACTACTACCTTGTGGTTCTTCGCTTAAAAATTATATGGTATGGTCCCTTGCTTGCTCCTGTATAATATCAAATCCCATTTTTAAGTACTTTCTTCTATCTTGTCGCTAAAGGCTTACACGAGAGTAGGCTTTGTGACTTGCTCCTAGTATTATTTAATTATAGAGATTTGGTATAAGTTCAATATTATATGAGACGAAATTCATCACTTATAATTTATTAGACCTCTCCTAAAAACTCTACTCCAAGAAGCAATTGCGCCGCCAGCGCAAGTATATAGTTTTATGTTGAATTAGCTACGTTGTTGACTCGTCGCTCACCTAATACTCATAGGCTTCTCTCCTCGCGCCTAGTATCTAATCCAACCTAAAAGACTATAGCAGAATCGTCACGTACCTTATAATGTACGCTGAGGTTTTGCGCTCCGCCTGCGCCAACTACTTGCCCGCCAGGAGCGAGTCTCCGAAGAGGTCTATTGTTTAAAAATCCCACTCGTGTATGAGATTATAAAATTTGCTGAGGGCCTAGAGATTGATCTAAAGTTTGAGATTACCTGCTTCGCTATACAATGACAATATCTTATCTAAATCAACTTGTGAACAAAGGCCTAGTAGCACAGGATCTTTTGGCTTAATATTTTTGATGTTCCAATGTTCCTTTTCTCTTATAGCATGTATTGTTGATTTTGTAGTACCGATAAGCTTTAATATGTGCTTATCGTCAATATTAGGGCAGTTGCGCAAAAGCCAAAATATAGCGTCTGGCTTATCGTTTCTTCTAGCCATAGGAGTATATTTTGAACCTGATTTTTTTTTCTGAGTTACCGGAAGAGAAGTTTTTGATATTTCAAGAGTTGCAGACGGATCTTTTGCGCATCTTTCTATTTCTTCTTTAGTGAGCTGACCATTATTAATAGGACTTACTCCGCGAATGCCAAGAGCAACTTCTCCGTCAGCTATGCCCTTCACCTCTAAGTCATGCATACCACAAAATTCAGCTATCTGTTTAAAAGTGAGGGTTGTATTTTCTATCAACCAAACTGCAGTTGCTTTTGGCATTACGGGTAGAATTTTCGTCATAATATTTTATATCAATTTTCTGGACGTAAAATAATGTTTATTATGAATTTAGTCAAGAAAAGATAGATAGAAATTGAATGAATTTGAACAAGATTTAAGCTATAGATATAATTTGCTTCTCAGAAAAGCTTATAAGCTCCTCTAGTATTTCCTGTCCACTTGTATCTAATATATAACCTTTGAATTTAAAAGAATTTCCATCTCTGACAATTTCCGTAATTTTAATTTTCTTCTGACCCGCTTCTTGTGAGGTTGTGCCAGTGCTTTTTATTTCTTCTAGTTGAACGCGTGCACTTTTTCCAATAAAACCTGCAGCTAATGCTGAATCCAAACTACTCTCTTCTTCAGTCAGTAATTTTTTTACATTTTTTATGTCAAATCTTTCAGAGCCTGAAATTATTTGAGGCTCTTGTTCAAAATCAAGGCCTGTTATTTTAACTGATCTTGCAGTGGAGATAGGATTATATCTAAGAGGGTTTCTTGACGCTGAATCTTGAACGAAAATCTTGTATTTGTAATGACCGGGATCAAGCTTATTCAAACTAGAATCATCGATAAGTACATTATCTATATCTTGTTCAGAAGTTAACTCTTTAGCTGCAAATTTTAGACTATTTTGTCCATTGGTAATTTTGCTTAGATTTGCGATGCCTATTACCAAATCATTCTCATTGTAAAACTTAATAATACCTTCTTTGGGCTGTTCAATATCGCAGCTAAATTTTACTTCGCCGTTACCAGTTTGATCAATTGAAACGAACGTATCATCTATTTCAGCGATTTTATTTAAGTATTGAGCATAATCTAGAAGAGTAGGCTTAGAGTCCTTTTCCTTAATTGGCGTTATTTTGATTATGTTCTCAAGGTCAACTAGCTCGTTATTGATAAGTAGCTTTGTCGTTCCATTTTCCGTCACTAAAGATTCAACTTGACCTAATTCATACCCACCAGATTCTACTGGGATTTTTACCTCTTCTCCACTTTGCCATTTGGTTAAAAATGCCTCTGCTTCTATCCTATATTGGCCTTTTGCTAGCAATTTTCCATTTTGATCTTTTCCGTCCCATTTAAATATATGGGATCCTTTTTCTCTTTTTCCTTCGGATCTTGCAACCCTAACCCCATTTTGGTTAAAAACTGATATGTTTGAGATTAGAGTTGCATCTAAGTTCTTTATATTGCTATTTACGTCCAGCTTGTATTTGAAATCTATAGGGTTTTTTCCGTCAAAATATTTTTTACTTGTGTCGTATTGGACATTTTTGCCAACAAGGGATAATGCTTCGAACTTCTGATTGGAATTAATATTTTTACATAAATCAGAGATTTTTTCACTAAGTTTTTCAATTTGGTCTGCTGTTTTTGTGGCTGCTATGATTTGCGCGGTCGCGCCCATATCAATTGGCTTTTCGGGATTTGGGTTCTTCATCATTGCAGCGATTATTTTAAGGTAATCTATTTTTTCGCTTTTTGATGATTCTTCAGGCGTTAGAATCTTTACTTTAGCGCTAGCACCGCGCTGTTGCTGAGATTGAAGTATTCTATGATTAAAATCGGCCACCTAAATCCTCACATCCACCTGATCTTCAGTAATAATGGATTCAGGACTATATTCTTCATTTTGTACAACCGATCTATAACTATTACCGAAATTGCCAATATTCTCTTGTTTGTCTCTATTATCCTGCTGACCTGATCCTAGGGAAAAATTTAGGCGCACATCTGCATCCTTGGTAATTTCTTGGACTGTTTTCTCTAAAATATAACTTTCTTTTAAAATAGCGTCAAGGGATTCTTGACTTTGGGCTATAAACTTAATCTCCTTTATGCTACCATTATCCACAATAAGTTTCACTTCAACTGTTCCAAGATGTTCCGGTTTTAGCTGTAAATTTATCTGAGTTTTATTTTCGCTGACTAAATTATGCACTGTAAGTTTAATTTGATTAGCAGGGCTAATTTCTTTATATTGCACAATTTCTTCTTTATTAGACAAAGAGACAAGCTTCATTTTTTCAGGAGATGCAAAATCATTTAATGACAGATTATCGGTAAATTGATCTTGAGTTGAGTATTGATCCTGAGAATTGAAATCCGAAGTATCTTGTCTTTGTTTTTGTTCAAAGCTATTGATATTATTTTCATAATCAATTTTTTGAGCAGAAGAGGTAGACAATTCTCTAATATCCTTGGCTTCTACTGAGGGCTTGTTACCAACTTTAGTTTGCAATTGATTCTTTATTTCTTGTTGGTTTACATCATTCTGAGTCTCTGGTCCACCAGGTACATCCTTTAAGACATGTGCATTAGTTGCAATATCTTCAAGTTTATTAGTGTTATTATCACTAAGAGTAAGAGGCGCAAACAATAATTTCTCTTTCGTATCATCTTCAATTTGGTGAATATCTGCAGTCTGATTGTCATTTGCTGTAGTAAATGCCTGAGTAAAGTCCTTTTCAAACTTTTCTATAATGATAAGCTGGTCATGGAATTCTGGCCTATTTATAATATCGACCCTAGCATAAGGAACATAATCCTCTTCATCGATATTTGCATGCTCTACTTCGTTTTCAATTTCCTTATCCTCTAAGATATTAAGGCTAGTTTGGATTGCCTGATCAGGCAATCCAATATCAGAATTACTTATAAGTTCAACTTTACTTTGTAACTCTTGTGCTATAATCAGGTCAGGCTGTTCAAGATTTGCTATTTCAGTGGTAAAAATTTCGTGATCGCCAAAACCATTCAATAAATCGAAATCTTTAAAATTATAGGTAAAATTTACCTCTATACTCTCTGTAGTTTCAAAGTTAAAATATTCTATCTTATAGTCATTTAATAAATTTACCACATCTTTTGTATGAAGTTCTTGGTTTAAATCTTCAGAATTAGGGGATTGAACCGATTCTTCTTGGCTACGCTTTGTATTTTGATCAGAATCAGTCTCTAGCGTATTATCTATTTTTTCCTGATTGTTATTTTGATGGAGCTGCAAATTATCCGGTTTAGCTTTGTTTGCATGGTCTAGATCTTGCTTAGACTGACTAGAAAGAATAACACTAAAGCTATCAGAGTGGGTTTGTTGAGCGCTAAAAGTTAAAGTATATTCTTTAGTTTTTTCGTTAGAATTTGATATAAATGAGATAGACATTATAAGCTCCTATGTGTTCTTAAATACTTTATAAGCAAATTGCATGCCAAGATGAGTAAAGATAATAATATTTTCTAAATTCAAATCTAATTTTTATATTTGCGTCGCCCTCTGGTTCTCTAAAGATCTTACCAAATGCTTCATTAGACCTCTTGTATTTCCTACTTGCTCGCAAATAATATACTGAAAAACCTTGTGCTTACTAGAATTGAATTTTGTATCGCGGTAGAGCAAACTTACAAAAAATAGAAAAAATGGGAAATTAATAGTTGCATTCAGATAAGTATCAATATATTGTTGAGTGTAAGAGGTATATGAGGAGTGAAGTATAATATCCTCTACTTTTATTATGTAATTGATTTATATGGAGAGTATCATGGAGAATTCAAGATTGCGGCCGTATTCTGTCAGAGTTTATGATGACTATGTTGCAATAGTTTGGGATGTGGCTAAAAAATGTACGTCAGATAATTTCAATTGTGCAACTGGGGATTCGTGTGAAATTCACTCGCAAAAAGTTATAGATAAACCACTTCACGAATCTGAAATCGATTCTGGAGAGAAGGAAAGGTGAGCACTGGTCTAAACATGCAGAAAGTAATACAATTTTAAGTGTGAGCCATTTGCGATGTGAAGTGCGAGTGATCTATGCCTACTTTTTTTAGTGCATGCTCCCAACTAGAGCCATGATCGTTGAATATTATATCTTCGTCTGAGTCTAAGATTAACCAGTGATTTTCGGAGATTTCGTGCTCGATTTGGCCAGCTCCCCATCCAGTATATCCGAGAATTATGTTTGACTTAAGAGGTCCGGATCCCCGTAGGATATCTATTATAACATCTACGCTTGAGCTTATTGAAACATGCTCCCCTGCAGAAAATATCAAATTTTTTGAATATTCAGGCGTATGCATTATAAAGCTTCTTTCTACTTCAACCGGGCCTCCTATGAAAATTTTTTTTTCAATTTCAGTGTAGCTATTGTCACTAATTCTGTATAGTTTCTTGATTCCAAGTGTACTAATCGATTTATTGATAATCAAACCAACAGCTCCCTCGTTTGTATGAATAGCAACATAAACTATACTCTTGTCAAAAAAATCGTTAAAATAACAATATGGATTTGCTACTAACAATTTTCCAGCTAAACTTCCCTCTATCATTTCTTATCCTTCAGTTAGTTGTAAAGTTAATTAATGAAAACACCACTAAATATTAATATAAGGTTAAAACTATGAATATTCAAGGATTACTCAAATTAATTATCCTAATTATTGCTCTTAGCGCTAATAATACATTTGGATTCGATGTTATAACAGCAGATATAAGCAATGGCAGGGTCAATTTGAGAATAGAATTGGAAGAGTCATCTTACACATATTGGTACATTCAAACGAAAGTTGGTTTACCGACAACAATTAATTTGGAGAATATGCATAATGTGGACAAATATTTCATAGATTGGCCTTGGCCAAAGGTAAAAGCCGAATCTAGCACTCTCGTGCCCTATTATGAAAAGAATATAGTCATACCAATATACATAAAGCCACTTGATCCAAATTTATACTCGGAATTTAGTATAATTGTAAACTATATATCTTGCTCAGATTTTGGATGTATGCCAAAAAAGCAAGAAATTTTTGCACGTCTCGATGATTTTGCGCAAATTCCAGAAGTAGAAGATGATCTTGTATATTCTGTAACTCAGGAGGAACACACCAAGAACCTTATTTTCAAGACAAAAGGACATAATGACCAGATATTTATTATCGCAAATAATACACTTCATCTTCCATTCCACAAAACTAGTGGCCCAGATTTTACAGAATACAAGTTTGAAGACTTGAAATATCATACGTCTAAGGTCAAAATTTTTAGTGAAGGACATAGAGGGGTGCAGTCTTTAGATCTCACTAAAATCTATAATAAAACCAATTATCTATTGATTTTTATTTATTTATTCCTGGGGTTTGTCGGTGGTGCTACTTTAAATTTGATGCCTTGTGTTTTACCTGTGCTTGCTCTGAAATTATA
The DNA here is from genome assembly GCA_033763595.1 of Rickettsiaceae bacterium. Taxonomy (GTDB): domain Bacteria; phylum Pseudomonadota; class Alphaproteobacteria; order Rickettsiales; family Rickettsiaceae; genus JANRKH01. The sequence goes on along the minus strand of JANRKH010000035.1, from coordinate 30,687 downwards.
TGGCTTTACTCACTCCAAAGATAATTCATCTGCAAGAATTGATAGTCTAGTTTCTATCTTGACTATTATTTTTTACTTTAGCTTTATTGCTTTTCTTACGATTGTGGCAAAAAGTTTTGGGCAATATTTTATACCAGGTTTTAGCTTACAAAAGCCGGTAGTTATCATTTCTTGTATTGTCATAATTACAATATTTGTTTCGGTGATAAGAGGCAAATTAAGACTTGAGGAAAATTTTATTTTTCTCCTAAATTACAAAACCCAAGTTCACTATATTAAGGTGGTGCTCAGTACTCTAGTTTCTACTTTACTTGCAACTCCATGTACTGCGCCATTTTTAGCAACAAGTGTCACTTTTGCTTTAGGTCAAAGTTATACAATGATTTTGTTAATATATTTGTCTGCTGCTATAGGTTTTGCGCTTCCTTATTTTGTTATCATTTTTTATCCAAAACTAATAAACTTTATTCCAAAACCAGGAAAGTGGCAAAATCTGCTTAGAGTTATTTTTTACACATTACTAATGGGAACTCTATTGTGGCTATTTTGGATATTATACTTTCAAATCGGGATATATTCTACTGCCATCATTTTGTTTCTGGCGCTTATGAGCTTAATCATGATCGAGTCAAATATAAGTCACAAGCTAATAATTTTTTGTATTTGTGTTTTTTCTATGTTTAATGTGGGTTTTATAACAGATAATTTATCAATCGCATCTAGGCTTAAACAAAATCAATGGGAAAGTTTTTCTCAGCAAAAACTCAATGATTATATTAAAAGAAATGACCTAGTGTTTGTATATGTTACGGCAGAATGGTGTGCTACTTGCCAAGTTAATAAAATTGGTGTATTAAATAGCTCAAAAACAATAAAATTATTTAAGGATAAGGGTTTGAGGCTGTTAGAGGCAGATTTAACCAAGCCTAATCCTGAGGCAAATTATTATCTGTACCACAATTCATCCCCAGGAATACCTTTTGGAAAAATATATGGACCTGCCAATCCTGATGGAATTGGACTACCTGTAATATTCTCTTTAAGAGATTTAGAAGATGTTATAGATAAAGTTTCAAACCATAAAAATAAAAAATAAACATTTATGTAAATTTTATTTCAAATATAATAAAAATTTATTACAATATTAACAAATCAAATTAGATAAATATGAATTCTGGACCAAATAACTCAGTAGTTAAGGAGCTAAACCCATTACAAAAAGCCTTACGTGACTGCTATGCAGCATTTAGAGTAATTTTCGCATTTGCATTTTGTATCAATATACTAATGCTTATTACGCCTTTATACTCTCTTCAGGTTTTAGATAGGGTAATAGGTAGCGGGAATCTTAATACTCTAACTATGCTTACACTTATTGTAACTTTAATATATTTTGTATATGGGTTGTTACAAATAGCAAGATCATACACGATGATCAGAATCGGAGAGTGGCTAGATAACAACCTTTCTCCTGTGTTACTATCTCATTCAATCGCTCATTCTGCAATCAAGCAATCATCCCAATCAGGACAGTTGCAACGAGATTTTCAAACCGTAAAAACATTTCTAACTAGCACTGGTCTTAATACAATCTTAGACGCTCCATGGAGCATTGCATATATAATAGTAATATTTTTAATACATCCATATATTGGCTATCTTACAGTAATAGGAGCGATTTTAATTATCATTTTAGCATTCTTAAATGCAATAGCAACGAACAAAACATTAAGTGAAGGTAATGAATATTCAATCAGAAGTATGCACCAAGCGGAAATAGCTGGACGAAATGCAGAGGCAATAGAAGCTATGGGCATGATGGACAATGTAGTGACAAACTGGCAAGTTTTCAATCAAAGAGCGCTTGAAAAACAGTCAGAAGCAAGTTATAGGAATGGAGCAATTTCAAATGTTGCTAGATTTCTCAGGAATATAATGCAGGTTCTTGTTACATGCATTGGCGCTTACCTTGTAGTATCATCCAAAGGAGAAGCAATGACAACCGGTAACATGATAGCTTGCTCTATCATGGTGGGCCGCGCACTTGCTCCATTTGATAATGCAATTGAATTATGGAAAACAATTAGCACAGCTTCCAAATCCTACAAAAAAATAACTGATACATTTGCTACTTCAACGCTCAGAGATAGTGGAATGCCTCCTGTTTCAAAGGTAACAGGATCTTTGGTTGTTGAAAATATACATTATGCACATCAACCAAAACAAGCTCCAAATATGCCATTTATGGCCCCCCAAGAACCTCAATATGTACTAAATGGGATATCTTTTGAACTAAAACCAGGTGAGATTTTAGCGATAATAGGACCCTCTGCCGCAGGTAAATCTACTCTTGCAAAGGTTATTACTGGAGTATGGCCAGCAACAAAAGGATCCGTAAGGCTCGATGGAGGGGATATTTACAAATGGAATAGAAAAGACCTTGGAAAACACCTTGGGTACTTACCTCAAGGTATTGAGCTATTTTCTGGTACCGTTAAACAAAATATAGCAAGAATGGCTGAAAATATTGATAGCGAGCTAGTAGAGGAAGCCGCGCGTCTCTCTGGAGCACACGATATAATTTTAAAATTTAATGACGGGTATGATTCAGACATTGGAATAGCGGGATACAGCCTATCAGGCGGACAAAGGCAGAGGATAGGGCTTGCGAGAGCATTTTACGGAAATCCTAAACTTGTAGTGTTAGATGAGCCAAATTCAAATTTGGATGAAGCAGGAGAAAAAGCTCTATCTAAGGCTTTGCAAGAAGCAAGAAAGAAAAATATTTCTGTAATAGTCATTTCGCATAGACCTTCTATACTTTCGGTAGTTGATAAGATATTGATTGTAAAGGATGGAAAATCTGCAGGTTTTGGCGATAGAAAAGAAATAATGAAAAAATTGCAGCTCCAAAATGATGGTATGATACACCTGCAAAACAATAACGAGGATAATTAATGACAAAAAAAAATGACAGTTCTAGTGATCAGACTGGGCAAAAGCCATCGCCAGAACAAATGCAAAAAATGCTCGCGATGCTTCAGCAACAGCAAGGAGCACAATCGAAGTTTGTTGGATACAGAAATGCTCTCCTGATCTTTCTCTCGAAATATATAGAGATTTTTGTAAGAAATCTTGACGCTTTTATAAAATATGTAATAAATAAAAGCGAGATTGATAAAACCAATGTCATGAGTACTGCAAGGGGGCCAATAATTTTTGGCACATATGTGATCATTTTTTTTATGATATTTGGTGGAATATGGGCCGCGACCGCTCCGCTTGATAGTGCATCATTTGCAATAGGAAGCGTTATTCCTAGTTCTAAGAGGAAGTACATACAGCACCCAAGGGGTGGCTATATCAAAGAAATCTTTGTGCAACTTGGAGATCATGTTAAAGAGGGTGATAAAATATTAGCTCTAGATGACGTAGAATTTAAAGCGGCATATGAAACTTACTTAAATAAATATAGAACTTATCTTGCAGCTGAAAATAGACTCTCGGCTGAAAGGGACAAGCTTGATAAAATAAGCTTTGATCCTTTTCTTGTGCAAGATGAGAGCAATCCTCAAGTATCAGCATTACTTAGAACCGAGGAACAACTATTTGCTTCTAGGAAAGAGGCATATCAAAAGCAAATTGAGTCACTAGAGCAAAGACATTTGCAATATATAAACAAACTCGAAAGTTACCTTGCACGCAGAATTTCTATCAAAAAAAACAAAGAAATTACGCAGGAAACACTTAGGTCCCATACTGAATTATTTAAAAAGAAATTTATTTCAAGGCAAGAGCTACTTCAAATGGAAGCAAGAGCGGCTCAGGCCTCAAGCGAGTTATCAGCGACAGAAGCAGATATAGCTGGTCTAAGAGAGCAACTAGCTCAGGATGAGGCCGAAAGCCTGAGGTTTAAAAGTGAATATTTATCTCAAATTATAGATAATCTAAATAAAGTGCAAGCAGCAAAAAATGAAGCAAAAGAAGCTTACACACAAGCAAAAGATGCGCTTGATAAAGCCATACTAAGATCCCCTGTTAACGGCACCGTAATTGACATAACGCAAATTACAACTGGCGGCGTTATAGGACCGGGAAACTTAGTAGCGGAGATATTACCAAACGACGATCGCTTAGTCATTGAGGCAAGAATTCCAAACTCAAACATAGATTCGGTACATGTTGGACTAAAAGCTAAAATTAAGTTTAGCGCATTTAAGTCGAGAACTACCCCGGCATTTAAGGGAGTAGTCACTTCTCTATCGCCGGATGTAGTATCGGATAAAGGAGCTCAGATGGGAAGGCCTGAGGCGCCTGCTTATGTCGCAAGAATAGAGCTTGATATGGAAGACTTTGATAGAATTGCAAAAAAGCGTAAATTGGTCCTAAGACCTGGTATGCAAGCCGAAATACAGATTGTAACTGGCACTAGAACATTATTAAGATATTTGCTAGATCCGATCACTGATAGTATGTATAATGCTTTCAGAGAAAAATAGAGACCATTCTGCCTATGTAGTTGTTATTTACTCTTAAAAAGAACTAGATCTTATACCAAATCCCAGATTAAATAATACTAGGAGCGAGGAGCGAAGCCTACTACATGCTAGGTGAGCGACGAGCGACGAAGTAGTACTTAAAAATGGGATTTGGTATTACCCGCATAACCTATAAATTGGCTTAAGGCTACCTGAATATATGTATGTACCACTATAGGCGTAAAAAGCAATTTTTGGACGACAAAATTACCACTCAAGGTCAAGGTTATGCGGGGAGGTCTATTGAAAGTTCACAACGAAAACTCTATAATATTTTCAATATTCTCCTATCACATTACTCACTCTATGCAAAAAATTCAAACACAGGTAAAAGATTTGTTTTTGGTGAAGCTTGATATTTTCGAAGATAGTAGAGGTTTCTTTACAGAGAAGTTTAACAAACAAAAATGGCAGAAGTTATTTCCTGGCATTGAATTCGTGCAAGACAATTTTTCCCGCTCAAGGCATGGCGTTATAAGGGGCCTTCATGCGCAAAATTCCTGTGCAAAGCTTGTTGGGGTTGCAAATGGCGTGATATTAGACATTGCGGTAGATATAAGGCCAAAATCTGAAACATTTGGTAAAATATTCGAGACTGAGCTCTCGTGCGTAAATGGCATGATGCTATTCTTACCAGAGGGTTTTTTGCATGGGTTTCAAGTAATTTCGAGCTCTGCTGATGTTCATTATAAAGTAACAAAACCGTATAATCCGGCCGAAGAGATTAGAGTGAATCCTCTTGATCAAAACCTGAATATTGCTTGGAAACTTCGTGAAAATATCATCATGAGCGATAAAGATGCAAGCGCTCCTTTTTTTGCTGATTTATTTGGGTAGTTAGTTTGTCTCATTTATTCGCTAGACTTATTGTTTTTTTTTGATTATTTTGAGCTAGCAATTTGCAACCTAACGATATGGCCATTATTTCACGCAAATTTTTCCCAGTTAACCATTTTAAAACTCTCTCTAGGTAGAGAAATGATAGGACTATAGGGATTATACCAAATCTCTAGAATTAAATAATACTAGGAAGCGAGGAGCGAAGCCTATGAGTATTAGGTGAGCGACGAGTCAACAACGTAGCTAATCCAACCTAAAAGACTATATACTTGCGCGGGCAGCGCAATTGCCTCTAGGAGTAGAGTTTTTAGGAGAGGTCTAGAAAGGACAGGAGTGTACATAAAGGGTTCATAAGGATCTCCTTTCTTTGAGCGGGAGCAGCAAATTCACACCAAAAAGCGAAGCTGTAAAATACGTCTATTTTCGGCACAATATAATTACTTACTATCACTATGAAAGACATACGCGAAATCATGAAAATGATACCACATAGATATCCATTACTTCTTGTGGATAGGATTACCGAAATTGATGATAGTAACTATATCAGAGGAATCAAGAACGTCACTATAAACGAACCCTTTTTTACTGGGCATTTTCCTGACCTGCCTGTAATGCCAGGGGTACTAATAGTAGAGGCACTTGCGCAATTATCAGCAGTACTAGTCAGTAATCTAATAAATGATAATAAGAATATTGAAAAGCAGGTACTTCTTATGTCTATGAATAATGTAAAATTTAGAAAAATAGTAACACCAGGTGACTCGATGATTCTTGAGAGTAAAGTCCTGCAAAATAGGTTAAATGTTTGGAAATTTTCAGCTAAAGCCCACGTGGATGGTCAAATTTCCGCAGAGTGCGAGCTGACTGCTATGATTAAAGAGAGGACAGAGAAGTGATACATCCTTTTAGTATAGTAAGTAAAAAGGCAAAAATAGGTGTAAACGTTACTATAGGTCCTTTTTGTACAATAGGAGATGAAGTCGAAATAGGAGATAATGTTACCCTGAAATCGCATATATCGATAGATGGAGTCACAAAAATTGGAGAGGGCTGCACAGTTTTTCCTTTTGTTTCCATATCTATGCCACAGGATCTAAAATATAAAGGAGAAAGGTCAGAGGTCGTGATAGGGAAAAATAACGTAATCAGAGAGTATGTAACGATTCAGCATGGCACAGAGGCCGGAGGGATGGTCACGCAAATCGGAGATAATTGCCTATTGATGGTGGGGGTACATATAGCCCATGATTGCAAAATTGGTAATAATGTTATATTTGCAAACCTTGCAACCCTTGCAGGCCATGTGGAGGTTGGAGATTTTGTGGTGTTTGGAGGTCTTTCCGCTGCTCACCAATTTGTAAGAATCGGTGATCATGCTATGATAGGTGGGTGTAGTGCGGTCGAGAGAGATGTTGCGCCTTTTGCAACGGTCACGTCAGAGCGCGCGGGAGTCAGCGGAATAAATTTCGTGGGCTTAAAAAGGAGAGGCCTAGATAGGCAAGAAATAACGAGCCTTCAGAAGGCTTTTCAGATAATATTTTTTGAGGACTCGCCTCTTTCGGAGTCGGTTGAGAAGGTCAAACGACAATTTAAACATAATCCACATATTGATCAGTTAATTAAATTTATAACAAGCGATAGCAAGAGGTCGCTCACCATGAGAGCAAAGAGTGGGTCTGAGGCTGTTTAAACGAGACTACAGAAAATAAAAATGAGAATTTGTGTTATAGCCGGGGCCGGTGCGCTACCAAAAAAGCTGATAGATATACTAGACTCCAAGAGTCTTTTTAATTGCCTTGTGCTGATTGCAAGCCAAAATGATGGACATTTGTACAAAAATCACCCAAATAAAATAGAATTAGAGCTCGGAAAGGTCGGGGCAGCACTTGATTTCTGTAAGACTCATGATATAACCCATATAGTGTTTGCAGGCGCTGTAAAAAGGCCCAACCTATTAAATATTATTCCAGATTTTAAGGGTACCGCTCTACTCGCTAAAATTCTTTCTAACAAGTTACTTGGAGATGATAGTCTCTTAAAAATAATTGTAGAATTCGTCAAAAGTAATGGATTTGATGTCTTAAGTCCTTCCGACATAATTGCAATGGATCTATCAACTAATTCCTCTTGGAATAATATTCCTCAAACCAAAATTTCTGCAAATGAAGCAGATGTGAGTAATATCGAAATTGGCGCAAGAGCCCTCAAAATTATGAGCGCTCTTGATATAGGACAAGCGCTTATAATTGAAGCTGGACAAATTATTGCTGTTGAGGGAATAGAAGGTACGGATGAACTAATAAAACGATCTAAACATTATATAAAAAATTATGGAATATTAGTTAAAATTCCCAAAATAAACCAAGCGAGATCTGTTGACATGCCTGTTATAGGACCAAATACTATTGATGTTATGGCAAAAAACAATATAAAAGGTCTAGCGATAGACAGAGAAGTAATCATCTTAGAACAGGAAGATCTTATTAGAAAAGCAGATAAGTTTGGGATTTTTTTATATTTAATAAATTTAAACAATTAAGAAACTACAATGGACATAAATAAAATAAAAGCTCTTGGAGAAAAATCAGGAGAATGCAATGTGATAATAGAAATTTCTGCAAATAGCAGTGCTGTTAAATATGAATTTGAAAAAGATTCGGGAGCGATATTCGTAGATAGATTTATTCAAGTCGCAATGTCTTATCCTTGCAATTATGGTTTTATACCGCACACACTCTCAGGAGACGGAGATCCGGCAGATGTTCTTGTTGTGACAACTTATCCAATTATAACTGGAGCTGTAATTAATTGCAGGCCTGTTGGAGTGCTTCTTATGAAGGACGAGTCAGGAGACGATGAAAAAATAATTGCGGTTCCGACCGAAAAAATAGATCCATCTATGGCCGATATTCAATCTTTGGATGATTTGAACCCGATGTTACTGAGTCGCATAAGCCATTTTTTTGAAAGATATAAAGATTTGGAAAAAGGAAAAATGACTGAGGTAAAAGGGTTTGGAGATGCAAAAAAAGCTAAGGAATTGATTTTAGAAGCTATAGAAAGATACAAGCATAACTCTAAATAATCGACCTCCGCGCGTAATACCAAATCCCATTTTTAAGTACTACATGCTAGGTGAGTGACGAAGTAGTACTTAAAAATGGGATTTGGTATTATATGCGATGCTAGAGTTCTATTGAAAATGGCATTTTGTATAAAATGAACCAGAAGCAAAAATTAAAAATAGTATTTTGTCTAATGTTTATATTTCGTTTTGATTGCCAAGCAATGAGTTGGTATTTACATCAGAAAAAGCTTCATCTGGAATTATTTCATCAAACGCTTCATCAGGATGGTGTTTTAATAAGTAAACTATAGGAGCGCGTCCAAAAATATCAGTAGCATTTGGGTCTGCGCCTGACTCAAGTAATTTGATCGCAGCTGTCATACCATTTTGCTCCAAAGAGAAGAAAGCTAAATGTAGAGGAGAGATTCTCAAGTTGTTTGATAAATTTGGGTCCGCGCCAGATTTTAATAACAAATCCATAACTAATATATTATTTGTTAATACAGAGACTAAAAGCGGAGTTATACCGTCACGCCCTTGTAAGTTTGCGTCAGCTCCATTTTGTATTAAAGATTTTGCAACGTTAGCAAAACCTTTTTGCGCGCTAATTATGAGAGCTGTAATATTTGAATAATTGGGTTTGTTGAGGTCTATCCCGTTTCTTGCCAAAGTCGATATTATCTCGTGTTCATTAAAACTTGCAGCAATATGCCCTGCATTATTTCCTTCAGGGTCGGTCGCGCTTGCTTCAAAGCCATGCGAAACTTGCCATAAAATTGTATTTATAGTTTTGTTAGCTTCTTTAAATATTTCTATCGTGCGCTCATAATCAGCTTCTGGTATAATAGTTTTTTTTGTGGATAGTTGAATATACTGTCCATATGGGTCATAGATAGATTCATCATTATAAATATCGAGTTCTTGCTCTTCTTGTTTATTAATTATATTTGATGTTTGGTGGTTAGAGTATGTATTAACTTCATTTTCGCTTGATATTTTATGATTAACTCGCCAGGAAAATAAAGTGTATTTTCGATTTGCGTGATATGGCGCAGTGTCTTCTTCAGAGGAAATCGTCTTGATACTACCAGAGCCAAATTTGAAATATTTAACAAAAAATTGTGCCAAATTAAATTTATTTGACCGAGGTAGTGTATCGCGAGCGAAATCGTTCGCTAGAATCTCATGATTTTCACATGAAAAAAATTCAGTAGATTGGCCAGATAAGCTATAAAATTTTTCTGAGTAATCTTTGTCATTTTTTTTTAAAATACTTCTTATGATCTCGTCCTTTTTTATGACGGTAGATTTGTATTTAATAAGCAATCTGACGATCTCGTCCACATCGCCAACAATAGAGTCGATGGGGCTTGAAGCATTAAACTCACCGAAGTCACCAAGAACCGCATGAGTTTTTAATTTTTTAGACGGAATGTTATTGACTCTAAAATTGTCAATTATAGGAAGTAATAGCGCTATTAAAAAATTCTGTAATTTCATAGATTCTCCTGTTGCTTTAATATAGATTAAAAACATTTTGGTTCTCAGAAAGCAAGAGAATTTTGGTTCAGTATTGCTTAATTCTTAGATTTGTTATTATGCTCAGATCTTGAGATTATTGAACTTGTTTTTGAATGGTTTTCGAGAGGAGTTTGTATTGAAATATGCAACTCATAGGAAGTCCGTGATATAATCAAAAGTGATCCCTGGATTACAGGCAATATGTCTAGTGTTGTAAGCTCGCCCTACTAGCGCATTATCTTGTGGTTTAAATTTTCTTTTTGATTACTAATCTGCAAATTCGTGATAATTTTTTTTGACATTTTGCATCAAAATCAAGCGCTACTTGCTTAAGTTCTCATTGTAAAAAATCAATCTATTTCAGATACTGGAGAAACTATGAAATTAAGAATTTTAGTTATATTACTATTAAGTATTTCTGCGATTAGCAAAGCTGCAAGAATCAAGGATGTAACTAAAGTCGAAGGTATGCGAGAAAACTTGCTTGTTGGGTACGGTATTGTAGTAGGTTTAAACGGTAGTGGTGATAATTTACAAAATACAGTGTTCACGCAAAAGGGATTAGAGGAATTTTTGGAGCGCCTTGGCGTTAATATTCAGGGCGCAAGCATCAAAACAAAAAATATCGCAGCAGTAATGGTAACGGCTGAGTTACCTGCTTTTGCAAGACAAGGCACAAGAATAGATGTTAAAGTTAGTGCACTTGGGGATGCCAAAAGCCTTAGAAATGGAACTTTACTAGTGACCCCGCTTCTTGGTGCCGATGGTAATGTGTACGCAGTTTCGCAAGGTGTAATTTCGATACCTGAATTTGAGCCATCCTCAACGAATGTTAAAACTCTACCCGCAAACCCTAAACTTGAAAATAATGGCTATATTCAAAATGGCGCAATAGTAGAGAATGAACTTACTTTTGACTTTAAATTATTAAATCAAATCAAGTTTACACTTGAAAATCCTGATTTTGCAAACTCTCTTGCAATAGCTGATGCAATAAATAATTCGATTCCTGGTAATACTGCCGAATCTCTTGATCCAAGTACGGTGCAGGTTACTATACCAAATTATAGAAAATCTGATGTCATGCAATTTATTGCCGAAATAGAAGCTCTTGAGGTTAAAACAGATTATAAGGCAAAAATCGTCATTAACGAAGCAACAGGAACTGTTGTAATTGGTGATCATGTCACAATAAGGCCAGTTGCAATAGCCCAAGGTAATTTAATTATCAATATAGCACCAAACGAAGTCATTACTGCAAACACCCAATTAACCAAGCAGGAGCAAATGGAGAGAGCGCTTGATAAAAGAAGAGGAAAAGAACTTGCTCATTTTAATGGTTCAACAAGTTTAAGCGAACTTGTCGCTGGTTTAAATAAACTCGGTGTTTGGCCAAGAGATATAATCAATGTCTTATATAGTATGAAATCTGTCGGTGCTCTTGATGCAACTATTGAGGTGAGATAATGGCTAGTACGGAGCAAGTAGAATATTTTCCTACGTTTATGCGTAAACATGCAATCAAGCATAACTCACACTCAGAAAAGATTGGAGCCAAAAAGATTGAGCATTTTAACAAAATTCTTTCCAAAAAGGCAGGGAAAAATATACAGCAGGCAATTCAAGCTCCTAAATTTATTCGCGAAATTGGCACAGTCAGCGAATCTTTAGGCAAATCTGGCACGGAAATTGCTTCTGATAAACTAGATAAGCAGTTAAAGGAGTTTTCTAGAGAAGCTGCAAAATTTATACAAGCGACTGTATGGAAAGAAGCTTTAAAATCTGCAAAGTTTGCAGCAGATGATACAATTGAAACCAAAATATATAGCGAGCAGTTTATTGAAATGCTTATAGAAAATTCTGATGAAGATGGCGGTATCGCCAATAATTTTTATGAAAAGCTTAAGCTAGATTATGCACAATTCATCGAGAAAAGAGAACAACATGACCAAACTAGACTGGATAAAAAATTATAAAAAAGCCGAGAATTTTGTCAGTGAGTTTATCAATCTCTCTGAAAAATTTATCACTTTTCTCTCAAAATTAAATCTTCAACTAGATCAAAATAAATTACACGAAGCTATAACTGGCATCTCTACGATAAAATCTTACACAGAGGAACTTGATAAGTTTAAAATCCGAATAAAAAATAAAGATATTATAGATCAATATAATTTGCGCGAAGCAATGATATCACAGCAAAAAAAAATAGATGAGATATGGGATGACGTATCTTTTAAGCTAAATGTCCAGCTTGAAATTTCAAAAAAAATAGTAGAACTCACAAAGCAATATATGTCAGATAAACTAGTCCAAGAGAGCGGTTATGACTCACGTGGGCGCATTGGCCTGCAGAGAAAGGGTTCTGGTGAGCCTATTGCATACAAAAATGAAATATAGGTAGAAGATATGTCGAGCATCATTGAAGCTGGTTTAAAATTTGCCGATAAAAAAACAGATCTTTTAACAGAAAATGCTCTTGCAGAATTAGATCCAACAATTTCAGTTAAAACTTTATCGGCAAAAACTATACTATCTAGTGGAAGGATTACGGGTCTTAAGTCTGATATTATCAGAAATGTAGATTTGTTTAAATTGCAAATGGGCAGAGAATATGCAAGAAGGGTTGAAGAATCAGGTCAGATAATTAATAGCTTATCTCTTATACAAAATAGAATTAGCCTTATCGAAGATAACAAAATAGAGCCACTTGCAAATGAACTGATGGAGTTTTTTGGCTCTATTGAACTTGCAGCTGAAAGCCCGGAAGATCAAACTGCAAAAAAGTTATGTGTGCTCAAAGCATCTGAAGTGGCTTCATCTATCAATATACTTGCACGCGAATGTTACGAGCAAAAAATTCAAGCCCAAGATAAAATCATAAGAGAGCTAGACGATATAAATAGAGTAATTAGAGAGCTTGCAGAAATAAATAAATTAATTCTTGAGGCAAATTCTTATGGCGGGGAGATTACAAATCTAGAGGATACTAGAGACAAATTAATCAATGAAATTGCAGCATGTATCATGATAGATGAGCCGTCGTATAGTAGGGGCGCTGTAATGCTAAGTTCATCAGGTAGAGCGTTGTTAAAAACCGACGGTAACTTTGCATCATTTGAATTTATGCCACAAGATAGTCATTTGATAAAAAATGGTGAAAAGCTAAATAATATATATATCAAAACACTTAGATATACAGGCAAAGATAGTGCAGGTGAGATAACAGGCTCATTTGTCTCAAGAGAAATTTTTTATGATTCAGCAAAGGATTCGTCAATAAAAGGAGGTAGGCTAAAGGGGTTACTTGATTTGTATAATAAAGAGCTACCTTTGTATATTGGAGCACTTGACGCACTTGCATTCAATGTATCTGAGCATGTGAATAGAATTCATAACTCTGGCTCATCATTTCCTGGAAGATCAGAAATCACAGGATCCGAAGTTGTTAGCGCAAGTACCAAGTCAACATGGGCTGGAACAGCACGAATAGGTATAGTGGATAAAATGGGCAGATCTATTAAAACAAGTAGCGGTGCTGCTGGATATACTGTAAATCCTATGGTAATAAATCTTGAGCAATTATCAAATGTATCAAATGACATGATGCTGAGCGTGCCAACTATTTTAGCAGAAATCAATGCTCATTTTGGGCTCACGCATAACAAAGCCCTTGGAATGGGCAAGCAAGGATCAGAGGAAAAATATTTGCTTCATGATATTAATTTAGTTGTCTCAAATGCACAGAACGGCCAGATAAAATTTGACTTTGAGGGTCTGAATACATCAGATTTTGACGCTAATTTAGAGATATTAGGTATCACAATACCGGCCGGCTCATCTGTTCTTGGAAGAATTCCAAGCTCTGCATTGATAAAAAGTAAAGATAAAACCAGAACATTCCAAAGCATAACATTAAACAAAGGATCGCTATCTGGTAATCAGCAACTCGACGTAAAATTTCGTGTAAGAGGAGAGAATGGAGTAATCAAAGAAGGTACTTTAAGATTCTCTTTAGACTTTGATGCTGATATTCCAGCAAGTACAAGGATCGCAGGCTCTCTACCTGGAGGTGGATTGGACGGTGATTTTGCCATAAGGAATTTAGATAGGATAGGTTTGATTTCAGCAAAAATAGTAGATAAAGATGGAAATGAAGTCAAAGACGCATCTGACGGCTATCTGCACCTTTCGAATATTTCTGGGGAAGAATATAAAATTGTAATTCAGGATGATACAAGTGAAACGGGAAGTGTGTGGGCAGATGGATTTGGGCCAATAAAAAGAGGCTTTGGACATTACTTCGGTTTAAATAATCTTTTTGAACTAACAAGGGGTATTGGAAATTATGCTCATTCCCTTAAGATTAGAGAAGATATAGATCAAGATGAAACATTATTATCTATGTCAAGATTTACTAGATCTAACAAAATAGATACTATTCAAAGGATAGGAGTTTCAAGCGCTAGAGCATCTGTAAGTTTTGCACAATTCGCAGGTCCAATAACAATCGGAACATATGATCTTGCAAATCTTAATATCAACGGTAGGGTCTATAGATTAGTGAATGGCCCTGCGACAGCTAATCTTGATATAAGTATTCAAGGACTTGTATCCTCAACTGATATTATAGACAAAATTGTAGCAAGTCTTAACGCAGATCAATATTTCAATGAACTGATAGTTTTTGAGAGAAATGGAGATAATCTTGACATGAAGATCAAAGTTGCTGGCGAAGATGGGAATAATCTTACTTATCGATTTTTTTCCGCTGGTGGCGCTATATTCAACTCAGTAGCTGATACAACGACTCTGAATTTTGCAGGTGGCCAAAGTGACGATATTAAGCTTGCTGTATATGAATCAGGTATGGTTCTTACCGCGTCATGTCAAGATGTTTTCAATGATCTTCTGACATTAAACGAAACCACAAATTTTTTTGCAAATCAATATATTAATTTTCCAATAGGAGGGATGACAAACTTTGCAAGTGCAGTTTTAAAAAGAATGCTCACTCGTTTCTCCGAGATTGAAAATGAACATAAAACAAGCGAGGCAATACTTAAGGACTTTGCAACTGACTATAAAAATAACTTTGGTTTTGATAAAAACGATCAGGTCGTTGAATTAACGGACCTAGTCGCTTTTAGATCCTCTATATCTTTTGCTCTTACAAAAAGAGCGGAAATGTTTAAAGAACTTATAAACGCACTAATGAGAATTTAGTTATGATACATTGTTCATACTTTAGGAAGTACTTTTTGATTTCGTATTTAAATATAGGTTCGGTGAGAGTAATATTCAAATTCAAATCTTGGGCTACCCGAGGCATCATTTATACTAAAATTGTTCAGAAATTATATTTAAGGGATTTGGCAGTATGACATATTCTAGCGCGCTTACTAAAGCTTTTACAGCAAATTCAAATGTTGATATGATTAGGAAGATTAACCAACAAAGATCAGATGCGACTAAGAAAACTACCTCAAGGTTAAAATATGAAAATTATGGAAAAATGGCCGCAAGTCCTGAGATGAACCTAAGAAGCAGATCCATAAAAGATAGCCAGAAGTTTTCAAATATATCCCAGTCACTATCGATTACAAAAAATAAGTTAGATCAAGATACAAATCTAATGCAAACATTTAGGGATATAGCAATCGATCTTATCAGTCAGATTAAACAGTTCAACTCTTTAACGAGTTATGTCACATTTCAGCAATGCGCAGATTCATTACTCAAAATGGTCGCAGCAAGGCTAAATCAAAAAAACAATTCTGGTGGATTTATATATGGAGGCGCAACAAACAACATTGCCCCAATTGAGGATATCAATTCTTTTGTATCAAAATCTAATATATTAAAAGTAAAGGATCAAGAATTTGCGACTGCAAATTATACAAAAGTCATTCCTTACGAGGGTGAGGAATCTATTGGTTTTAGCGAGAAAATAAACTCGAATATTAATGCAGCTCATCCAGCTTTCCAAAAATTCATTGCAGGTATTCACAAAGTGAAGCAAATGTCTTCTTTTGCCGATAAAACTAATAGGCTTGCTGCAATCAATTTCCTTGAGCAAGCGATAAACGAATTTAATTTACTAATAGAGAGTATAGCAAATAAATTGCAATATATAGCAAAAGCAGAAAAATACAATTCAGGACGATATGGAGCTGCAATTGATACATTAGACTCTCTTCAGTATGGTCCTGCTGAAATGGTTGAGGAGAATGAAAGATTAACTGAGGCTCTTCAAGCGGCCGTTTATTCGATGAGCAATCAGAAAAAACAGTCTGATATTTTATCGAGTAGTTTATATTCAATGTGAGGAAAATATGGCAAGACTCAAGTATATAGTTGAAGATAAGATTTATGAAGTAAGTACCAAACTGGGCAATATAAAAGTTTCACCTTCAAACACGATTTTTTTTCCAAGAGGCCTATGTGGTATTGGTGATATAAAAAAATACTGCTTGTCAAATATACCAGAGAATAAGCTTCCAGGAGCGTTAATAATGCAGTCTCTAGAGGGGGAGGATTTAACTTTTATTGTAGTGCCCTTATCTAGCTATTTTTACGAGGGCGAGCATGCTGTTATGGATTATACTCAGATTCGTTTAGCATCAGAACAATATGACATAAAAGAGGACAATCTCAGTGTTCTTGCTATATCTAAAATTTCAAAAATTGATGACAAATTTGAAATTTCGCTAAATTTAAAAGCACCAATCTTTCTTGATACATCAGAAAAGCTTGCGTTTCAGCATGTTTTTATTAAGTATGATTATCCGATAGATTATAAAATCTCTAAGTAATACCAAATCCCATTTTTAAGTACTACTTTGTCGCTCGTCGCTCACCTAGCATGTAGTAGGCTTCGTGACTTGCTCCTAGTATTATTTAATTCTAGAGATTTGGTATAATAACATGTATGTTAAAAATAACTGATGTAGAAAGCTAGAATTAATATTCCATATATACTATAGGCAGTATATTTAGCTATATATAAAATTAATGCTTAACATAAAGATAAAATTCTTTAAACTAGCTATATTAAATATTTCTTAGCTAATATGCATAGATTTCTTGAAGAGATAAATATTAGACTGCGCATTACAAAATCTAATCACGCAGCTTTAAAACGACTTGGGATCCAAACTGTCTCAGACCTTCTATTGTATAAGCCAGAATATTACGTGCGTCGTTTTATAAACCCAAACTTATCGCATCTTAAGCATGGCCAGGACATTGCTTTTTCGGGCAAAATAGAGGAGATCCAAGTGCCCGCTAAAAGAACCTCTCCGCTTAAAATTGAGTGTTCCAATAGCACGGGTAGCATCTCTCTTGTGTATTTTTCGATGCCATCTGGTCTAAAAAAAATTCTCTCTAAAGGTAAAACTTACATTTTTTCTGGCAAGGTGCAATTCTACGATTATTATCCACAAATTACACATCCAGAGATCATATTTGATAAATCATTGCTTACGCACGAAGACCCAAAATATAGTCTCACATATGGCTTAACCCATAATATGATAAGAAATTATATCTTTCAAATAATTAGATTAGGCGATTTAAGCATAAAAGAGTGGCTTCCAGGTGAATTGATTACGCAATATGGACTTCCAGCTTTTATGGATGCTATTCATAGTATTCATTCATTACCTAATAATAATACTCCAAAGAACAAGGCGATTCTTAGACTAAAGTATGATGAAGCATTATCAAATCAACTTGGCTTTAGAATTGCTAAAGAAAAAACCAAAGTTTATAAGACGGAAAATTATCCAGTTGCATCAAAGTTAAAATCAGACATTCTTGCGAATTTTCCTTATAATTTAACTAAGGGTCAGATTAATGCGATTAATGATATAGAAAAGGATCAGTCTCAAAACATACAAATGTTTCGTATGATTCATGGTGATGTTGGATGCGGCAAAACTATTGTTGCGCTTGTAACATCGTTAAACGTAATAGATAAAGGATCACAGGTGGCAATAATGGCGCCAACAGAGGTGCTTGCAAGCCAGCATTTTCAGTTTGTAACAAAAATGCTAAGAGACACAAACCATAATGCCGCCCTTCTTACAAGTAAAATGAGTCAAAAAGAACAAAAGCTCACTCTAACTGACATAGAAAATGGTTTAGTTTCTATTGTGATCGGGACTCATTCTCTTATTAGCGAGAAAGTGAAATTCAAAAAACTTGGATATGTCATTATTGATGAGCAGCATAAATTCGGAGTAAATCAGAGGTATAATCTTATTTCCAAGGGAGAGAATCCGGATATTTTGATTATGAGCGCAACTCCTATCCCAAGAACTCTTGCAATGACTTATTTTGGAAATCTTGATATTACAAAAATACCTGATATGCCTTCCAGCCGTATAGCTGTAAAAACTTTAGTAGTGAGTGCGTCAAGGTTAAGTGAAATTGAAAAATTGCTTGCGACAAAAATCGAAAAGAATGAAAAAATATATTGGATTTGTCCATTAATTGAGCAGAATGAGGAGGATCCTGGGCTTTATTCTGATGTGAAAAAAAGATATGATTATTTATCAAATATTTTTGCGGAAAAAGTATCATATATACATGGTTTTATGTCGCAAGAAGAAAAAAATCTAGCGATAGAACAGTTCAAAAATGGCAATATTTCTATTTTAGTTTCAACAACTGTTGTTGAGGTTGGTGTAGATGTTCCTGATGCGACTCTGATCGTTATAGAGAATGCAGAAAAATTTGGTCTTGCGCAGCTTCATCAATTAAGAGGAAGGGTTGGGAGAGGTAGTTTAGAGTCAATGTGTGTTTTATTATACGGAAAAGCTACTTCTAAGATAGCGTATGAAAGATTCAAAGTTATGAAGGAATCGAATGATGGTTTTTACATAGCAGAAAAAGATTTACTCATGCGAGGAGAGGGAGAATTGCTTGGCGAAAAACAAAGCGGAGTTCAGAATTTTCGTTTTCTTGATATAGAAATGGACGCTAAGATAATCGAGGAAGCAGCAGATATTGCGAAATACTTTACCGATCACGATCTAGCAAATATTGTTGTTTTGATATTTAATAAATTTATAACTCAAAAAAATATAGTAATATGACGATTGAAATTAGCTTTTATGAAGTGCGAAGAGAGCTATTTGAGAAAACTACGTGTAAGATCATCGAAAAATGTTATCAAAGCGGGAAAAAAACACTCGTAAAAACAGAGAATGAGTCCCAGCAAGAAGTAATCAACTCAGAGCTTTGGACTTTTGCTAGAAAATCTTTTGTTCCTCACGGGAGTATAAAGGATGAGGTAGTCGAGAGTCAACCTGTTTTAATTACGCATAATAATGAAAATATTATTAGTGCTGAGTATTTGGTGCTAGTAGGTTCTGACTTTGATGATATTGATCAATTCGAAAGAGTGTTTGTGATATATAATTCCTCTATTTTAAATCATAAACTTCTAGTTGATAATATTAGCGATAGAATCAATAATTTTACACAAGAAAAAAAGGTTAACTTTTTTACTCAAGGAGAGGATGGAGGCTGGACGAATAAATCACATTAGACCACAAATTCCATTAAAAAGGTTAAATGATGTGATTTGTTCTTATACCAAATCCCAGATTAAATAATACTAGGAGCGAGGAGCGAAGCCTACTACATGCTAGGTGAGCAACGAGCGACGAAGTAGTACTTAAAAATGGGATTTGGTATTATTTGATCGGTACCTCCAGGACAAAATATTAGCTTTTTGTTCTCAAAAGTCTAATTTATTCTTAGAAATGATATAATCAGAAATCAAAAAAGCAATTCTTGCAGCATAGACAGTACATAACTATTTTTTAAACCAAACTGTTAATTTTTGGAATAAATTTTTAGAAACTTTGGCAATACTTGGTTTCGTTTCAGCAGAGATTATTTCATTTTTAATGATGCCAATAGATGCACAATAGCTTTGTGATGTGTGATCATCTTCAAATCCAGGAATATTAACTGGTGCTCCAATTCTTACTTGTTTACTGAATATTGTGGACACTACATCCTTTACACCGCGTAGTTGAGATCCTCCGCCTGTAAGTACTATCCTTCTTGCAACTAAATGATCAACAGCCGCTTTGTCATACTCTGATTTGACAATGTCAATAATTTCTTCTACGCGGACGTTTATAATCATACTAAGTTCATTTGACGTTATATTATGCTCCTCGTCTATTGAGGCGCCAGAAGAAAATTCAGCTAAATTTATGAGAGACTCGCTATCTTTGTTTATGACAACAGCAGATCCATACATAACCTTCAGTTTTTCCGCATTATTCATACTGATAGATAATACTTTTGCAATATCTGATGTGATTTTATCTCCTCCAAGAGGTACAAACTTTGTATATATGAGCTTACCACCAGAAAATACCGCAAAGCTCGTTGTTTCTGCTCCAAGATCGATAACAACGGACCCTAGCATTTTTTCGTCGTCAGTAAGTACAGCAAGTCCTGCTGCATACGAGCCAAGCAATATCTCTTTTACCTCTATATTACATTTCGAGAAGAAATGTAATATATTTGTGACCTGGCTAGAATTTGCAGTTACAAGATGCATTTTACATCCAAGAACAGTTCCATACATACCAACCGGGTTAGTTATAGATTGATTTTGATCTAATGTATATTCTATAGGAAAATAATGAATAACAGTTGTTTCGTCATGATTTACCTCCTGAATCATTATGTCGTGCAAAGTTTTAAGATCATTATGTTTTACTTTTCCGTCCAAAAGTTTAACCTTTTTGTAAAGAAAAACCGATTTTGTGCCCACTCCAGATATTGCTATAGAAACGCTTGTTATATTCACTTGCATCTCCATTTCAAGGTTATAAATACTGCTTATGATACTATTTTCAGCCTGCTGAAAATCTTTGATCAACCCGCCTTTGATTCCGGATGATTTATAAAGTGATTGGTACCCTATTCTTGCGTTACCCAGCTTGTCTATATCAGCTGCGAGTATACTAATTTTCGAACTACCTATATCAATCGCAGTAAAATTGGTTGTATTTGCTTTCACTTTCGTTTATTTTTATGATTTGTGAACAGTTTAATTTTGTGCCTGAAGTTAATCAGGATTAAATTTTGTATAGTAGCAATAATTGCAGTCCATAAGCAAGAAAAATCATTTGATATTCGCGATATTTGAATAATTGCCTTACATCTTATGCAAGGTCCCTTGAGTACTTGTCCAGCTCGCAGTTTAAAAAAACACATAATACTTCTTTTGATTGTTTATAGTATGATTAATTTTCGGATCTGGTAACTTACAATATACACTATCTTTAGCGTCAAACTTAATAACTACAATCCAGATATTTTATATAAGAAAACCCATATTATTTTTTACAGTTTTAGCCAATACTGCTATTTTTAACATATTTATACTATAAATACTTTGCGCTAAAACTATGATTAAGAATGAAGATAAGATTTTTACAAACTTACATGGCCATTTAGGTATTTCACTTCTGGATCATAACAAAAGAGGGGATTGGCAGGATACTGCAAAATTTATAGCGCAAGGTAGAGAGTGGATAATAAACGAAGTAAAAAATTCGGGTCTAAGAGGTAGAGGCGGTGCAGGCTTTGCGACAGGTGTTAAGTGGTCTTTTATGCCAAAAGACCAAACTAAACCGCATTATCTAGTTGTGAATGCAGATGAGTCAGAGCCCGGTACATGCAAGGATAGAGATATTATTAGATATGAGCCTCACAAACTCTTAGAAGGCTGCTTACTTGCAAGTTTTGCGATCGGAGCGAAGACTTGTTATATTTATATTAGAGGTGAGTTTGTTAATGAAGCGCGTATTCTAAAATCCGCTATTGAAGAAGCATATGAGAGTGGCTTAGTTGGAAAAAATGCACTTGGGATCGGTATTGATGTAGATATCTATTTACACAGAGGCGCCGGTGCCTACATTTGCGGAGAAGAAACGGCATTACTCGAAAGTCTTGAGGGTAAAAAGGGTCAGCCAAGATTAAAACCCCCATTTCCCGCTGGGGCAGGACTTTACGGATGTCCAACTACTATAAATAATGTGGAGTCTATAGCAGTTGTGCCAACAATTCTCAGAAGAGGTGCAAGTTGGTTTGGAGGTTTAGGAAAGCCTAATAACACAGGTACCAAAATCTTCTGCATATCTGGACATGTTAATAAACCATGTAATGTTGAAGAAGTTATGGGCATTCCTCTTAAAGTTTTAATCGAAGAATATGCAGGAGGTGTTAGAGGCGGATGGGATAATCTCAAGGCGATAATACCTGGAGGGTCATCTGTTCCGCTTATTACAAAAGCAATAGCAGAAAATGTGACAATGGACTTTGATTCGCTGAAATCTGTAGGTTCTGGCCTTGGCACTGGAGGTATTATAGTGATGGATAAATCTACTGATTTAGTCTATGCGATAGGTCGTCTTAGTAAATTTTATATGCATGAATCATGCGGCCAGTGTACTCCATGCAGAGAAGGCACTGGCTGGATGTGGCGCAAGATGATGAAAATTGCAAGAGCAGAGGCAAAGTCAGACGATATAGATGATCTTTTAAATATCACGAAGCAAATTGAGGGCCATACAATATGCGCTCTTGGAGACGCAGCAGCTTGGCCGGTACAAGGTTTATTTAAGCATTTTAGAGATGAGATCGAAGATAGATTATCCAAATAATTTTTTTGACTCAAGTTTGTCTTTGAGCGTCTAATTCCAGGTCCCATTTATTAGACCCCTCCTAAAAACTCCACTCATTGAAGCAATTGCTTCGTCCGCGCATGAACCCGCCAGGTCCTCATGTACCAGTTACTCTAGCGGTTTTAGCCTTTCCTGTGTGCTCCTAGGGCTTGCTAGCCGGAGCTATAGTCTTTTAGGTTGGATTAGATACTAGGCGCGAGGAGAGAAGCCTATGAGTATTAGGTGAGCGACGAGTCAACAACGTAGCTAATTCAACATAAAAGACTATAATACCAAATCTCAAGAATTAAATAATACTAGGAGCAAGTCACGAAGCCTACTCTCGTGTAAGCCTTTAGCGACGAGCTAGAAGCAAGTACTTAAAAAGGGGATTTTGTATAAGTTTCTCGAAAAGGTCTAATGATACGCTCTTAGCTCTGAGTTTAAGCTAGTATGTAGTAATTACTTCCTAGTAGTATTTAATGCTTAAATTTGGTACAATATGCTTTTTGAGATATTTAAGAGGCATTTTAATGCTGCATATTCACCAATTCGGATTATTAGCGGAATATTTAGTGATGATTAGATACATGCTTAAAGGATATTTGCCTATAAATCACCGTTATAAATCAAAAATAGGCGAGATAGATTTGATATTCAAACGAGGATCCTCTATCATTTTTTGCGAGGTAAAAGCTAGAAGCGGTCTTTATGATATTGAAAATATTGTCTCTAAAGCTCAAAAAGCACGTATATTAAGAGCTGCGGATTTTTTTCTTGCAAAAAATCAAAATATGGATATTCAGCATGTAGAGCTTAACCTTGCAGTTGTGAAATCATTATTTGATATAAAGATATATCGAAACTGGCTTACTTAGAATTGAGAATTATAACCAATATTTTACAACTAATACCAAATCTCTAGAATTAAATAATACTAGGAGCAAGTCACGAAGCCTACTCTCGTGTAAGCCTTTAGCGACGAGCTAGAAGTAAGTACTTAAAAATGGGCTTTGGTATAATACATGAATTGTTTTTTTGATCTTAAAATGGACTTTTTTTCGAAGCTCTGCTTTTGCTTGAGATATCTACAATCCGGTCTTCTGCTCCGTATGATCCTATTATACCAAATCTCTAGAATTAAATAATACTAGGAGCGAGGGGCGAAGCCTACTACATGCTAGGTGAGCGACGAGCTAGAAGCAAGTACTTAAAAATGGGATTTGGTATTACTTCTCTGACCATAGCGAGTTGCGCATGAGGTTGATTGTCTATCGCTATAGTTACTATAGAACTTGAAAAAAATTAATTTCTATATATAGTAGATGAATTTGTTACAAAGTGCAGGTTGCGCTCGTTTCTATTAAAAAGAGAGGGATTTATAGGCTTTTCGCGCCGGTAGTAACGCAAGTGTATGTAGTATACATGTGGATTCTTGGGCGAAAATAATAACAAAATCGCCCGTTAGATCGAAATTAGAGCAAAACACTAGTATTAGATCTGTGATTAATAATTTAAATAAGGTCTTAAATGAAACTATGGCATAAAGTTACTCTCGGATTGGTGTTTGGGATATTATTTGGTCTATATCTTCCTGAATATGTAGGATATGTTAAACCTGTTGGTACTATTTTTTTGCGCCTTATAAAAATGATTATAGTACCTATGATCTTTTTTTCATTAGTAGCTGGAATAACAAGCATGAATGATCCTGCTTCGCTTGGAAGGGTGGGCATCAAGGCTGCTGTGGCATTTTTTTTAACTACAATTTTTGCTATTCTGTTCGGTCTTGGGGTTGCTGCGATCTTACAACCAGGTATCGAAACAACTATTGACTTTGGCAGCATTACGCCAGCAGATGATTCAGTTAAATTTTCTCTTGAGGAGTTTTTGGTGAATATAATACCCGAGAATGCCACATTAGCTTTTTCAGGTAATAATAACATACTTCAGATAGTATTTTTTGCTGTTTTTACAGGGGTAACAATAAATAAGCTAGGCGCTTCTGTTGCGCCTGTAAAAAATCTGTGCCATGCAATGTCAAAGCTTATACTAAGAATGATTAATATTGTAGTACTTCTATCGCCGTATGGTGCATTTGCTTTAACAGCTTGGGTGGTTGGCGTGCAGGGTATTGGGGTTTTGCTTTCTATGTCAAAGCTTGTTTTTGCTATTACTATTGCTATGATTTTGCAGTATTTGATTTTTGGTCTTTTGATCCTTGTTTTTTGTCGCATGTCCCCTGTGCCTTTTTACAAAAAAAGCTTATCCTATCAAGTTTTGGCGTTTTCTACATGTTCAAGTAAAGCAACTCTTCCAACGACAATAGAGGTTTGCCGTGATGAACTTGGAGTTTCTGCTTCAAGTGCTTCTTTTATTTTACCACTTGGAGCATCTATAAACATGGATGGGTTTGCAATCAATTTAGGCTTGTGTACAATGTTTTTTGCACAAGTGTTTGGTATTACGCTTGCACCTATAGATTATTTAATGATAATCATTACTTCAACTTTGGGAACGATTGGAGGAGCAGGAATTCCTGGCGGATCTTTAATTATGTTGCCAATGGTTTTATCATCTGTTAATATCCCGATCGAGGGAGTTGCGGTTCTTGCAGGTATAGATAGAATACTAGACATGCTAAGAACGACAATAAATATTACTGGAGATGCAACGATAACACTTATAGTAGATTATAGTGAGGGTTCTTTTGATAAAGATAAATATTACTCTTAAGGGATTATTTTTGTTATTTTTAGCATTAGTATCTTGTTTTACAAAAGCTCAAGATAGTAACGAAGATATTATAATTGCAACAGGAAGATTAGGAGGTGCTTACCACGCGACCGGTCTGAAAATATGTCATCTTATCGAAAAATACTCTCATAGAAAATGCACAGCTTTACCAACTAAAGCATCTTTAGATAATATAAAATTACTACAAGAAGGTTATGTTGATTTTGGATTCACGCAAGAAGATCATTTATACACAGAAATCTCGAAACAGCCTGATGAACTGGACAAAAAAATAAATATAAGGCCCATTGAACCTGTTTTGCATTTATATCCAGAATATTTGATGATTTTGGTAAAAAAAGATGGCTCAATCCAGGATTTTTACGATCTTTGCGGAGTTAAGATAGGCGCCAATAGCATTATATCAACTAGCTCTGCATTATTAAATATTTTTGAAGATAAGAGTTTTAAAGTAAAGCCAAGGCTGCAAAAACTTACTACTAAAAGAATCGGCATGAAACTTTGCGAAGAAACTTTTGACGCTGTAGCAGTTTTTTCTGGTTACCCTAGTGTATTTTTTGAGGATATATCAAAATTATGTAGTATTAATGTTTTATCGATTCCAAATGAGTTTACAAAAAAGATTGCCAAAGATAATCATGTCTATAAACAATCGTCATTAGAATTTGCAGGAAGCAAAATTAATACTGTGCATACTGATTCTGTTCTTGCAGCTCGCTCAGACATTGATAGAGAAAAAATATCTGTTATTAGAAAAATCATACGCAAGTATTTTGATGAGTTTAAGGCTTCGCACAATCTACTGCGAAATCTTGAAAAATCGGATGTTTTTAGAGATTAGCTAGGAGCATAACCTGCAATGTCTTCTTAAAAAGTCTCGCGAAAATTCATTATCTTTAGGTAGTTTTTGAGGAAGTCAGTTATTTTTTTGGGTCATAACATAGATGTACTTTGAGAAAATTTGTGGTTATCTATAAATAAAGTAGTTGCAATTATTTGACAAATAGGCTATTTATCTGCCTAGTAATTTTGGGCGAAAGTACTAGAGCACTCAAGTAATTTGTTAAATTATACTCTATTATTGCATTTTATTGAAAGAGCAGGGTGTTTATTTAGATAATATAAAAGCTTTGGAGAGCCTATTAAAATTCATGTTTTGAGGGTATATTTTGATATTATAGTCTTTTAGGTTGGATTAGATACTAGGCGCGAGGAGAGAAGCCTATGAGTATTAGGGTGAGCGACGAGTCAACAACGTAGCTAATTTAACATAAAAGACTATATAATTTTAAATAATTATAATATCAGGTCTATGATTAACTATATCATATGAATTTTAAGGCGAGTCAGGTCTTGTCTGTTAGTATTGTCTGTTAGTATTTGTCTATTTATATATTAGATATGTTTCGAGAAGAGGTCTATTGATAATGCATATGTATAACTAATGCCAAATCTCTAGAATTAAATAATACTAGGAGCAAGTCACGAAGATTACTCTCGTGTTAGGTGAGCGACGAGCTAGAAGAAAGTACCTAAAAATGGGATTTGGTATAATATGCGTGCCGGCTCAAGAGTCAGGCTGAACCTATATGTCACACAACAACATTGAAACTTAGTATGAATACTAAATCCAAGGAATAAATAATACCAGGAACAAGTAACTAAGCCTAATATATTTTAGGGAAATTACCAGGGATAATGTATTAGTTTAAGACGAGATTTGGTATAAGTGAGATTTCACGCAAAAAATAATTAAACACAAAGGAGCATTAATGCCAACTAATAACCAACTAGTAAGATTTGGAAGATCAAAGAAGATAACCAAAACCAAGTCGCCAGCTTTACAAAGCAACCCTTTTGCTAAAGGCGTGTGCGTTGTGGTGAAAACCGTTACGCCAAAAAAACCAAACTCAGCTTTAAGAAAAATGGCTAGAGTTAGATTATCCAATGGTAACTACGTGAACGCATATATCCCTGGTGAGGGTCATAACTTACAAGAACACTCAGCGGTTTTGGTAAGAGGTGGAAGAGTTCCAGATCTACCAGGTGTTAGGTATCATATTGTTAGAGGTGCATATGATACGCAAGGTGTAAAAAATAGAAAACAAGCCCGTTCGAAATACGGCGCAAAAAGACCTAAATAACGAGAGTAAAATATGTCAAGACGTCATCGCGCGCAAAAAAGAGTAGTAACACCGGATGCGAAGTTCAAGTCACTAGCACTTGGTAAGTTTATAAATAAACTTATGTCTAGGGGTAAAAAGTCAATAGCAGAGAAAATTATTTACTCTGCTTTTGAAAAGATAGAGAGAAAAAATAAAACAGATCCTTTTGAGGTTTTCAACACAGCTATACAAAAGGTGAAACCGTCTCTTGAAGTGTCCTCTGTAAGGGTTGGAGGGGCTAACTATCAAGTACCGTCAGTTGTAAGTGAAGATAGATCTTTCGCTTTAGCAATCAGATGGATCATAAAATATGCTCAATCAAGATCCGACCACTCAATGGCAGATAAGCTCGCTGCTGAACTATTTGATGCTTATAATGATAAAGGCGGATCAATCAAAAAGAGAGAAGATACACATAAAATGGCTGAAGCAAATAAGGCTTTTGCTCATTTAAGCCCTAAGAAAAACGAAGAAAATTAATGTCTAAAAATATAGAACTTAAAGATATCAGGAATATTGGTATTTGCGCTCACATTGACGCAGGTAAAACAACCACTACTGAGAGGATACTTTATTACACAGGCAAGTCTCACAAAATAGGCGAAGTCCATGAGGGCGGAGCAACTATGGATTGGATGGAGCAGGAACAGGAGAGGGGAATAACAATAACCTCAGCTGCAACTACATGCTTTTGGAATAATAAAAGAATCAATATAATCGATACACCCGGACACGTAGATTTTACGATTGAAGTAGAGAGGTCGCTCAGAGTTTTGGATGGTGCAGTTGCTGTGTTTGATGGAGTAGCCGGAGTGGAACCGCAATCTGAAACGGTCTGGAGGCAAGCGGATAAATACAATGTACCAAGGATGTGCTTTGTAAATAAAATGGATAGAATGGGAGCTAATTTCTACAGATGCATTGATATGATTGTAGATAGACTTGGCGCAAAGCCTTTGGTAGTGCAGCTTCCTATAGGATCAGAAGATAAGTTTGAGGGAGTGGTAGACCTTGTAAAAATGAAATCTATTATATGGAAAGACGAAAGTCTTGGCGCAGAATTTTATTATTCCGATATTCCTGAAGATCTTATCGATAAGGCAGAAGAATATAGATCAAATCTTGTAGAAGTTGCAGTTGAAATGGATGATAATCTACTTGAAAAATATCTAGGAGGCGAGGATATTTCAGAAGAAGAGCTAAGTATGTGCATTAGAAAAGGTACAGTTAATAGCAAATTTGTCCCTGTGCTTTGTGGTAGTGCGTTTAAAAACAAAGGAGTTCAGCCACTACTAGATGCGGTGGTGAATTATTTGCCATCGCCAGTTGACGTTGGTTCAGTTAAGGGTATTGATCCAAAAAACGACCAAGAGTCAGAGCGTAAATGTAGTGATTCCGAGCCTTTTTCTGCTCTTGCCTTTAAAGTGATGAATGATCCTTTTGTTGGGTCTCTAACATTTATCAGAATTTACTCTGGTAAGTTATCTGCAGGTACAACAGTTATAAATACTGTAAAGGATGCAAAAGAGAGAGTAGGAAGAATGCTTCTGATGCACGCTAACGAACGAGAAGACGTTAAAGAATCAGGAGCTGGGTCTATCGTTGCTCTTGCCGGATTAAAAAATACAACAACTGGAGATACTTTATCTAGCATTGATGCACCAATCATACTTGAAAAAATGGAGTTTCCAGTACCTGTTATAGAGCTAGCAGTTGAGCCAAAATCAACAGCTGATCAAGAAAAAATGTCCATCGCTCTTCAAAGACTCGCTGCAGAAGATCCATCGTTCAGAGTCACTTCTGATCATGAGACAGGACAAACTGTCATTAAAGGTATGGGTGAGTTACACCTAGAAATTATTATTGACAGAATGCGTAGAGAATTTAAGGTAGAGGCTAATGTAGGTAATCCACAAGTAGCATATAGAGAGACAATTTCAAAGTCTACTGAAATAGATTTTACTCATAAAAAACAATCAGGAGGAGCTGGTCAGTTTGCTAGAATAAAATTGGTTTTTGAGCCATTGGAACCAGGATCTGGATTTGTTTTTGAGAGCAAAATAGTTGGTGGAGCAGTTCCTAAAGAATTCATACCAGGCGTTTCGAAAGGTTTAGAAAATATTAAAGAAAATGGTATAATAGCTGGTTATCCTCTGATTGACTTTAAGGCAACTTTAGTAGACGGCGCGTTTCACGATGTTGATTCAAGTGTTTTAGCATTTGAAATTGCCGCGAAAGGTGCATTCAGAGAGGGTATACCTAAGTGTGATCCTAAGTTACTCGAGCCCATTATGTCTGTAGAGGTTGTTACTCCTGATGAATATATGGGTGATATAATAGGAGATTTAAATAGTAGAAGGGGCCAAATGCAAAGCATGGAAGCTAGGGGTAATGCCCAAGTGATAAATGCTAAAGTCCCGCTTGCAGAAATGTTTGGGTACGTAAATACTTTAAGGTCTTTGTCACAAGGCAGGGCGCAGTATTCAATGATTTTTGCGCACTATGACCAGGTGCCGAACCACGTTTCTGAAAAAATCAAAGCTAAAAATTAAAGATTTTTCTTTGAAGAGTGATACCAAATACGAGTATAAAACATACTTAGCGCAAGTTGTTAAGCCTAATATATCTTGGGTAAAAGAAAATCTATTCGCTAATAGGTTAGAAAATTGGTTAAAAAAATATTTATCCTATTCGAAAAACATAGCTCCGCCAAGCAGGTTCTAGAGAAGCACGCGGGAAGCTCAATAATCGTTAGGCGTAACATTGAGGTGCGCGAGGATCTTGGTGCTATTTGAACGGTGGTATTTGAACGGTCCTATTTCGAGCGGTCGAAGCTATTGCCTCAAGCTATTGCCTCTAGTAGAGCTTCGGCAAAGAGATGTATTATTTTGTTCAAAACATAGTAGAGTATCAGATAAAATAACAAAACTAAAGAGTAAATTAAGAGTATAATTATGGCCAAGGAAAAATTCGAGAGAAACAAACCGCACTGTAACGTAGGAACAATAGGTCACGTTGACCATGGTAAAACATCACTTACAGCAGCAATCACAAAGGTTCTAGCAGAAACTGGCGGAGCCTCAGAAAAAAGATAT
>JANRKH010000034.1:0-3195 GCA_033763595.1 Rickettsiaceae bacterium | reverse complement strand
GTAGTAGGATATGGGCAAGATAATATCAATAATATACTTAATTTCTTCGATATGTTTTATATTGAGCTTGAAGGGTTTATCTAGCCCTACGAGTGCTAGGAGGGGTAATTTCATCGGAATGGTGGGGATGGCACTTGCGATAGGAGCGACATTTCTCCATGCAAATGTTTCGAATTATCCAATAATATTGCTAGCAATAGCGCTTGGTGGAATTATTGGAGTGATATTAGCTACGAGAGTTAAAATGACAGCGATGCCTGAGTTGGTTGCTGGTTTTCATTCCTTAGTGGGCTTGGCTGCAGTACTGGTTGCGATTGCGGCATTTTTGGAGCCAAACAATTTTGGGATATTGGGAGAGTACGGCATATTGACTGGCAACTTGATAGAGATGACGGTGGGAGCGATTGTTGGAGCAATAACTTTTACAGGATCAGTTATAGCATTTTTAAAATTGCGAGGATCTTTGGGAAGTAAGCCGATGAGATTCAGAGGGCGACACATAGTTAATTTAGCCTTATTTGGTATGATTCTCTATGGCTCAGTGATGTTTGTGTCATCGAGTTCGCTGACGATGTTGCTATTAATAATTGCTCTATCATTTTTGCTAGGTATATTATTAATTATACCGATTGGTGGTGCGGACATGCCTGTGATAGTGTCGATGCTAAATTCCTATTCAGGATGGGCGGCGGCAGGGATAGGTTTTACTTTAGAGAATAGCCTATTAATTATCACAGGAGCATTGGTTGGATCATCTGGTGCTATTTTGAGTTACATAATGTGTAAAGCGATGAATCGTTCAATAATCAACGTTATTTTTGGCGGCTTTGGCTCTAGTAAGATGGGTAGTTCTGATGAATTGGCGGAAGACAGAGTTTATCGAGCAGGGAGTGCGGAAGATGCGGCTTATATGCTGTCGGTTGCGGAGAGGGTTATAATAGTGCCAGGATATGGGATGGCGGTTGCGGGGGCGCAGCATGCAATCAAGCAATTGGTGGATATATTGAAATCGAAATCGATCGATGTGAGATTTGCGATACATCCTGTGGCTGGGAGGATGCCTGGTCACATGAATGTATTGTTAGCTGAAGCTAAGATAGACTACGAGGAGGTCTACGAATTGGAGGAGATCAATAACGAATTCCAATTTACTGATGTGACAATAGTTGTGGGGGCGAACGACGTGACGAATCCTGCAGCAAAGAATGACGAGTCTAGCCCAATTTACGGCATGCCAATATTGGACGTAAGTTTATCTCGGAACATATTTTTCATCAAGCGAGGTATGGCATCTGGCTATGCTGGAATTGAGAATGAGTTGTTCTATCAAGACAATACCACAATGCTATTTGGCGATGCCAAAGAAGTAGTTGAGGAAATTATAAAATCCCTGAAGTAACATTAAGTTGCTTTTCCTGAGTTTGACAGTAAAAAGAGTAGAGAGTGTTAAATAGCAACAGTTTGAGGGATATTTGTAGCTAGATAGTACTGTACGGTACATTCTTATAGAAAAATTTTTATAAGTGAGATATGTTAAGATATATTGTTGTGTACAAGGTATAAGTATGTTTTTAAGGGTCAGTAAAGGCAGATGTAGAGATTACGTAGTGATCGTCAGAGGTTATCGAGACCAAAAAGGAAAGCCTAGACAAAAAACTATAAAAAATCTTGGATCCTTTAAAACGGAAGAAGAAAAAAATAAACTCTACTTAATAGGTCACAGATTAATTGCCGACATGGAAGGACAAAAAGTTCCTGTCGCAAAATCTTCAAAAATCACTGAGCTTTCAAGGTGTAATTGGGGAGGAAAAGCTCTAGTAAATAAATTAGTAGAAAGATTTTCATTAGATAAGCTTTTTAATTCATTACTAACAGACCGTAAGATAAAATTTGATCTTTTAGATAATGTAAAGTTCTTAGTTACTAGTCGATTACTTGATCCATGCAGCAAGCTAGCGGCTTTTAATTCCAAAGACTGGTTTGGATATAAAGATATTGAGTTGCATCACTTATACAGAACACTTGATGAATTAAATAATTATGAAGACGCAATAAAAGAACACATATTTAAACAACAGAAGCGTTTGACAAAAGATAAAATAGAGGTGGTGCTATTTGATGTTACAACTTTATATTTTGAGTCAAAGCGTCAGGATGAACTACGTGATTTTGGTTATAGTAAGGACTGTAAATTTGGAGAGGTACAAGTTGTACTTAGCTTGATGGTTAGCTCTGATGGAAGACCTTTAGGATATGAAGTTTTTCCTGGCAACAGTTTTGAGGGCAATTGTTTAATAAAGAGCATAAAGGTTTTACAAAACAAATATAATATAAAGAAAGTTACAGTAGTTGCCGACAGAGGTATGAGTTCTGCTAATAATTTGCAACATATTCGTGATGCAGGTTTTGATTTTTGTGTAGGATTTCGTATAAAAGCTGCATCCAAAAAATTGCAAAGAGAGATATTAAACGAAGAGGGATATGAAATAAACAAGTTAGAGAATGGAGATATACTAAAATATAAAACTATAGATAATGGCAATAACAAACTACTTTGTATATATTCATCCAAGCGTGCTGATAAAGATAGAGCTGATCGAGAAAAAATGTTAATCAAGGCAGAGATTATGCTGGCACAAGGTAGTTACAAAAGAAAAAGTGGTGCTAAGAAATATCTAAAGATGGAAGAGCAAGTAGCTACAGAAGTATTATACGATAAGGCATACAGAGAATCTGAGTATGATGGGTTTTATGCAATAAGTTATAGCGAAGAGAATGGTCAGAGTAAAGATATATTAGATGCATATCATAGTTTATGGCGTATAGAAGAATCATTTAGAGGGATGAAGCATTTTTTAGAAACGAGACCAATGTTTCATTGGAGTGAGAGTCGTATTAAGGGTCATATAGCATTAAATTTTATATCACTAGCATTTGAACGTGAATTAGAAATGAGTAGTAATCTTACTCAAGCCAAGATACGGAAAGCATTATACGAGATGCAAGTTTCACGGATGAAGGTAGATGAAACAGAATTTTTGTGCTATAGTAATTCTGGAAAAGATGGAAAGATTATCCTAGATTCTTTAAAAATTAAACTTCCTAACAATCAAGTTGTGAACACTTAAGGGCTTAAAAAAACCTACATCCCTTTATTTACGCCATTTCTGCTCTTTTTACTGTCAAACTCAGGAA
>JANRKH010000033.1:0-30929 GCA_033763595.1 Rickettsiaceae bacterium | reverse complement strand
AGATTTATTGTAGGAGCAGATTTAGGATCTGGACGCGATGCGGATATTAATTCAAGGACTGATATGCAGGATTTATCATTAAAAAGAGAGGATGTAGGCTCGATACAAAATGCTGTTAATTTAGGCTGGACGCCAATTGTTAAGATACCTAACATTACTGGAGGCAGTTATGCTGAGCCAATAGCTCTAACAAATATTCAAGACAAAATTCTTTTTGTATATTCTAATGGAAGTTATAATCTTTACTCTCGTACTTCAACTGACGGAATAAACTGGTCTAATCCTACCGAAGTAACTGCCGCTGATCCGGGTTCATATATAGCCCTAGCAAATTTTCGAGACAAAGCTGCTTTAGTATATAGTGAAATTAATTCTAATAATCTTTACCATCGCACTTCAACTGACGGAATAAACTGGTCTAATCCTACCGAAATAGCAGCCCCCTTTGAGCCGCTTTACGTAGCATTAACAAATATTCAAAACAAAGCACTTTTGGTATATTCTAATGGAGCTAATAATCTTTACTCGCGTACTTCAACTGACGGAATAAACTGGACTGAAGCTGCTCTAATAACAAATGGTCAATTATATAGTATAGCCCTAGCAAATTTTCAAGACAAAGCTCTTTTGGTATATTCTAATGAAAATACTAATCTTTACTCTTGTACTTCAACTGACGGAATAAACTGGACTAATCCTACCGAAATAGTATCTGCTAGTGAGCCGTTTTGCGCAGCATTAACAAATTTTCAAGATACAGCTGTTCTAGTATATGGTGATCATGATTCTCATAATCTTTACTCTCGTACTTCAACTGACGGAATAAACTGGACTGATTCTGTTGAAATACTCAATACCAAAAATACGTCATGTGTAACAGTTACCACTTTTCAAGGCAGAATTATTCTTGTGAATGCGGTAGAATATAATTACAAGATAATTGACCTTTATTGCTCTACTTATAAAAACTCTGCACCAATAAATGCATCACTAAATTTTATTATCAATAGCAGCCCTGCAAATCAATTTCTAGTAGGGGCAATTGTGATGTGGGGAGGCCTTAGTGACAATATTCCAGAGGGCTGGTTGTTATGTAATGGTGACACAAAACTACAGTCACAGTATCAAGACCTTTTTAATGTTATCCAGTACAACTTTGGTGATCAGAGTGTATGTCCTGATGGTCAGTTTTTTGTACCAGACTTAAGGGGCAGATTTATAAGAGGCGTAGATTTGGGATCTGGACGTGACCCGAATATAAGCTCAAGAACTGATATGCAGGATTTATCCTTAGCAAAAGTTGATGTTGGCTCAATCCAATTAAGCGCTGCAACTGGCGAAACGCCAATAAATGCAGCGTTAAATTTCATTATAAATAATAGCTCTACAAATCAATATCCATTGGGCGCAATTATAATATGGGGAGGTACTAGATATAGTATT
The DNA here is from genome assembly GCA_033763595.1 of Rickettsiaceae bacterium. GTDB lineage: Bacteria > Pseudomonadota > Alphaproteobacteria > Rickettsiales > Rickettsiaceae > JANRKH01. The sequence continues at coordinate 29,486 of JANRKH010000033.1, read as the reverse complement.
CCAGAGGGTTGGTTGTTATGTGGAGGTAACACAACACTATCTAAGGTAACTTATTCAGACCTTTACAAAGTTATACAGTATAACTTTGGAGATCAGAGTGTATGTCCTGATGGGCAGTTTTTTGTACCAGACTTAAGGGGCAGATTTATAAGAGGCGTAGATTTGGGATCTGGACGTGACCCGAATATTAGCTCAAGAACTGATATGGAGGATTTATCCTTACCAAAATCTGATGTTGGCTCAATCCAACCAAGCGCTGCAACTGGTGAAACACCAATAAATGCAGCGTTAAATTTTATTATAAAATATTGAGGTAAATTATGTTAAAAGTCAAAGATTTATATACACATTATGAAGAGAAACCTATTAATATCGATGGTACAGTAATTGGTACTACGATAGTTCAATACGAGACAAGAGAATATAATGATGTTAGGAATTTAGATAACAAAAAATCATATTTGGTGAATTGTACTCAGAGAATAGTAATACCAAATATGAACGTGTATGACCCTAATCCAAGCCTACGAACCAGTTTCACTAACTATCCTGTCTTGTTAACAAATAATATAGCTATTTCAGGGGACATCCTGCATAGCACTCTAATATCATATACACCGAAAACTCTAAATACTTCGATTAATACTGATAGTAGTGCCTCTAATTCTAGCGGCTCTTCTACCGGGACATCATTCTCAAAGGGATATACTAGCGGCTCTTCTACTTCACAAACTAATAGCTATGGTGTGTCTATAAGCGCTGGTTTCATTGGCTTCGCACCTACAGCAAATGTTTCCGCTGATTACTCTAGTAGTTCTGATGACACAAAAACAAATACTAACAGTTCATCTAGTAGCAATAATAGAGATGTGAGCAGTGATAGTCAGTTTACAGATGGCAGTTCCATGAGTATCAAAGATTGGGGTAGTTACGCTATTATAGATCAAAATAATCAATCACCGACATGGGTATGGGGACAAGAATACCCATGGAATGTTATGTTATTCAATTATTATTATGATCAAACAAGTCAACAGTTTTTTATACCAGACAATATTATGCAGAGACTATTTGAAACAAATAAAGAAAATGTAACTATTGTTTCACCTCCATCGCAGCTTTCATTATTTGGAGTGGATTTTGTTTCTAAAGCATCGTGGATCGTTACATTTAACAAAGAAGCAGTGGTAGAGCCACAAATCCAGCTTAAACATGAGTTGGAATATATTACTGCTACGCATCAGACCAATAATAACAAAAATCAAGTATCAATAAATAACAATGGATCTTTTGGATTTACTTCAGAAACAATGGATCTTCGCTTGCTAGCTCTAGAACCGTTGGGCAATGGGTCTGTGACAGGCTTCTTGCCTGATAAGTTTGCAATTAAACCTCAGAAAGGAAGTAATTTTTCAATAAGCTCTGGATCCAATAATTTGCTTATTAGAGGTGGTGGATTTACAGAAATCATGTCTACTGATTTTTCTGATGGTACAGTAGCAATTGATATATTTTTTAAAGTTATAGATAGCAATCTAGATTATACACTATATCTCAAATGTTGGAAAACTACAGAAATGGGCTCATTAATGAATATTGTATTCAATAAAAATTCAGATACTTCTATTGTCAAGCATATTGATTCTCAAGAAGCTCAAGGCGGAGAAGAAAATTTAATAGCCATAACGCTCAGGAATAAGGACTATGCGTCGCTAGACTATCATGATTATTTAAACATGGGGTTGAATCAAATTTCAATTACAATTACTCCATCTGACACTTTATCACCAACAAATCCGTGTGGTTTTGCAATCAGAGCTTTAGCGATTGGCTAGAGTCTAGCATATTTAGTAATTTTTTAAAGCCCATATAATTATAATTTTAGGCGTGCTATATGATAAAATGCGTTGAATCTGCGGAGGTAACTGGATTTGATATTGCTTGTATGTCTATAACTGAGAGGGTGAAAAATAATGACTAAGCGAAAAAGAGACGAAGTAGAATATGACTTCACATTCACGCACAATAAAAGTAAAAGACAGAAACTTTCAATATATGAAATAAAAAATGACTTAAGTCTAACAAACAGCCAAACCAAGAATCAAAGATTTTCTACTCAAAATAATTATAGAACTTCCTCAAGTGGCACTCTTTTTGGCTACTCTACCGGTAACCATGAATCAGCAGTGACGACTGATACATATAATTATTTGCGTAAAGCGCGAGATAATCTTGATGGTACAACCACTCTTGCGAATGCCAAATCGCCAAGCTACTTTGCCAAATTTTCTGGCATCACAGTTCCAACAGAAACTTTATCTATGGTGTTAGAGCTTGCAGATTCTTTTAGAACTGATACTGCACAAACATTATTGTCGGGAAAAAATGGAAAAGCTGCTGGTCACTCCGGCTCTAATGTTGCTACGCATGGACAAAAAGATGCACATGATTTTATCAGAGCTTCTACCATGCGTCTAGTAATGACAGATCCAAAAGAGGCTGGTTTTAGTAGAAAATCCTTCGCAGCTATATTTGCTGCAAATACGGTAACTCAAATAGCACCTGGAGAGGTAGCAAGGAGGGATCTAGATACTGCGAATTTAAAGGCTGCAAGGATCAAGCCTGAATACGAGAAAATTCGTAACTCTGCTAAGCGAAGAGTGGGTCGACTATTCGGCATCCTTTCACCTGATGAACAAGCATTTGTTAATAAGCATTCATCAGAGTATATGAATAGCATTGGAGATCCTAACAGAAGGATTGATAGTGCTACTTCTCCAATAAGAAAAGTGCTGAATGTTGATAATAAAGTTTCTGGTGGAGGATATGATAGAGAATATAAAAATACCTTAGTCACTAAAACTCCTCCTTCTAATGTTTTTCTGTGGGGATTTTATGCTACTGAGCCGTTTAGGGCACCACGCCGCACCTTTTTGGAACAGTAGTTTTATAACAGTGTCTGGTCGTCTCTCTGGATTACTCGCTAATTTATCATAATATTATTTAACCTCAGTTTGACATAAGAAATACTCAAGAACCTTATACGCACAATATTTTATCCTCAAAATACTATTAACCTCAAACTTTCCTGATTTTTACGTAATACCAAATCCCATTTTTAAGTACTTTCTTCTAGCTCGTCGCTCACCTAGCACGAGAGTAGGCTTCGTGACTTGCTCCTAGTATTATTTAATTCTAGAGATTTGCTATAACTCCTATGACAAGATCACCAAACAGCTTTGCAGATTTGAGATTTACTTCTCCAAGAACCATTTGTTTTGTATCTTTACTTTTTTTACTTTGGAGAGTCTGAGGAGTGCATCTTTTGAACTTACGGCGTTTGTCTTATCCTTTGATTCTATAAGGTTAAAAACTTTATAATATTGCATTAGTAATTTATGTTTTGCCATGATATATACTTATAATTGTATTGACACTAAAAAAAATTTATTATAACCTTTAAGTTTATAATCTAAACTAAATTTAAGACTTATGAGGCTTTATGAAATTAAATTTAAAAAACACTTTTATTGGCATGACGGGCTTATACTTGTCAGTTCCTGGATTAGCTCCAAGGGAATTAGATGATGCGCATAAGATATTTTATCTTGCAGATACCTCTTCTATATATCTTGATAGTCTTTCTTCGAATCCTGCAATTGGTTTCATAGCCCAAGGCACTGCAGGAAGTAATAGTGGCTATTCTGTAAATAAACTAGGAGACGTTAATGGAGACGATATCGATGATTATATTATTGGAGCCCCAGCTGCAAATTCAAGCGAAGGAAAATCCTATATAATATACGGAAGAGGAGATTATATGCCGAGTAAAATTGATCTATCTAACTCATCATCATATAGTGGGTTCATTATCGCAGGTGATTATTCTACTAAAGGAGGTAGCGGCCTATCTTCAAACGGAGCAGGCGATGTAAATAAAGACGGGATTGATGATATAATTATAGGAGCTCCTTACGCTTATGGAACTGGCGCTGCATACGTTATTTACGGTAATAGTAAAAACCAAAGAGAAGATTCAGTAATAGTTTTATCTACCAATTTAGATGCAAGTGTAGGTTTTGCAATTTACAATCCAAATCAAAATAGCCAGCTCGGAGCTTCTGTGAGCGGAGTTGGTGACATTGATGGAGACGGGATTGATGATATAGCAATCGGCGCAAGTACTGGAGGCGATCAAAATGATGGAACTGGAACAGTAATTGTAATTTACGGAGGCAAAAACAAGACAAATGTTGATTTAACTAGTAACAAAGAATTCTTTTACACTTATTTTGGTACAGAAGGTGATTATATTGGATATTCAGTAAGCGGAGCAGACATAAATAATGATGGTTTATCAGATATAATAATTGGAGCTCCTTATACTAATTCAAACCAAGGCAAAGTATATATTTTATATGGAAGTACTAATAGATATGATTACTATTCTCCGGCAAATTTAAATGATGTAGGATTAATTATTGTTGGAAAATCTGGGAGTCAATTTGGCTGGTCCGTTTCTAAAGCAGGAGACGTAAATAAAGACGGTAAAGATGATATGGTAATCGGGGCACCAGCTTATAACAGCAATACTGGAGAATCTTATATAATTTTTGGCGGCAGTAAACTTACTAGTCCTCTTTACATTCAAAATGGTCTTGGAAGCTCAGGAATTACCATAACTGGTATTTCTGGAAGCTACTCAGGTTCATCAGTAAGTAATACTGGCGATATCAATGCTGATGGTAAAGACGATATAATCATTGGAGCGCCTTTTGGAGGGGCGTCTAACTCAGCTGAATCTTTTGTTATTTATGGAAGTACCGATCTTCCTGAAACAATTAGTCTATCTAATGTAAATTCATATGGTTTTTCAATAGTAGGAGCTACAGGTGAAACGGATAATCCTAAACAGGGTTATTCAGTAAGCGGAGCAGGTGATATAAACAAAGACGGCTATGATGATATTATAATAGGATCTGCAGTAACAGGAAATTCATATGTTATATATGGAGCAAAAAGCGGATTTGTAACATATATCCCAACAAACTATCCAACAAAAATACCAACAATTTTTCCGACAAGCCCAACCGCATCGCCAACTTCACTTCCTACATTTGATCCAACTCAAATTCCTGCAGTTCAGCCGACTCCTGGTGTAATAGATACTGCTACAAATGACGTGATTACAGAAACTATATCAACAATTTTTACTGTAATTGGCGCATGTGCCTCCGCTGCATGTTTTTGCTTCTATGGCAGGATTGCGTCTATAGTGAAAAATTGTACCGGCCATAAACATAAATTTATTCAAGACGGGAATCATATAGATCTAAAACATGATGAAATAGGAATTAGACTTAATGAGAAGCGCAATGACTTGATTATTGAGTTTAATAAAGGAGAAATCTCTAAAGAACTAGCGGGCATAGAAGTTAATGAAGATGTGGCAAGAATAAAAAATACCATTATCAAAAAACTAAAAGAAGGAGATACATCAGCTTTATCAGATTCTGATAATAATGTGTTACGTGATTACTTGATTGAAAACAAACTAATAGAACCAAAAGAATTATGTTGTCTGATTAGATATTATAGCGAATTAGGATATTGTCGCGGAGCAATTTATCACAAATTTTCAAAGCCTTCATCAAAAAATGATGATCATTCTAAGTCGGTAGTTATCACACTTAATAAAGATAAAGAAGCAGATAATCAATATCCTCCTATACGAAGTCCGATGCATCAAGAAAATGATCATTATGCATCTAATGTTCATGTTTTTGCAATAGGCGAAGATTCGGGGTTTGGATCAGAGAGCCAAGATGTATGAATAAATGCTTATGTGTATGCTAGGCTAAGTAAAAAAAGCTACAAAAAATCCAAGCGAATTTAACACAAACGCATGTCAAAACTGAGAGAGACCCTAAATTCATATGTTAAGTTTTAATACCAAATCTCTAGAATTAAATAATACTAGGAGCAAGCCACGAAGCCTACTCTCGTGTAAGCCTTTAGCGACGAGCTATACGATAAGTACTTAAAAATGGGATTTGGTATAATTTCCCCAAGATGTGTGATAAGTCCTTTACTTAATTAATAGTTTACTAAATATTTCGATTATCCTCTGATGCAGCATTTATCCGAGTTATATTTATTCGAGGTATACTTACGCAGCAAAACCCTTTATCCTTTATGGTTTTATGATGCAGACTATTCTGGCCCAGTTTTTTTACGCACCATATTATAGATTTAGTAACTTCATCTTCCATTTGGCTAAAATTAAGATCCTTGAATGTTTTTCTCGGTATAAAAATTATGGATAATGGACAGTAATTCACTTGAAAGATTTTATGATAGATATTCTTCATGCGTCTTTTAATCAAATTTCTCTCATGTGATTTTCCAATCTTTCTAGATACTTTGAATCCATATAAAACGGGTAATCTACCAGGTTTTACATCAGTATTAGATAATATAATATGATTTTCTTGTATCATGCTCACTGTAATCATAAAGCTTTGTGCTGTAAATTTTACAGATTTCGCTGAGGCGCGATTAAATGCTTTTTGATTTTTAAGCGACAAAAGCTGGATTTTATTCAAAATATCCTGTTTTTTCGTTATGATAAAATTGGTTTGATATTTTTCGAGTTGACAATTTTCGGACTTGGTCATTTCTTTCTTTGCAATGCCTATTCCTAGGATCTGTCTACATTTCTATACAAAAACCGTGATTTCGCTATTATACCAAATCCTATTTTTAAGTACTTGCTTCTAGCTCGTTGCTAAAGGCTTACACGAGAGTAGGCTTCGTAACTTGCTCCTATAGTCTTTTATGTTGAATTAGTTACGTTGTTGACTCGTCGCTCACCTAATACTCATAGGCTTCTCTCCAGTATCTAATCCAACCTAAAAGACTATAGTATTATTTAATTCTAGAGATTTGGTATTATTTTCATCTTTGGGTCCGAAATCTACACTACATACACTTGCGTTTTCTTAGTTAAGAATACCTATAAACCATTTCGTTATACAGAAATAAATGCAGAACCAAGAACACCTACATAAATTCGACAAGTAGAAACTCATGTGCAAAAAAGTCTTTTCATCAAACTATGCCGCAAACTAGAGATCAGATCTACCAGAGCTAATTGGTATTTATAACTGATTTTATGTTATGCACAAAGCTGCTTGCGGCCCTTAGCCCTTCTTCTACTAAGAACTGCTCTACCACCAACAGTCTGCATTCTTGCCCTAAAGCCATGTCTTCGTTTTTTTACTAAATTACTTGGCTGAAAAGTACGTTTCATAAGCTTGCCTTAAATGTTTTTATTTGTATAATTTTCTCATGCGAATATAATAAATTAGGCACGAATGTCAATCTTTAATATTGATTATCTGTTGCAAATTAAATATCGGATTATTCAAAAAAACTAGTCAAACCGAAAGCAACGCAAACTAACAAGAAACTCACTGCAATGGAACATAATATTCTGCCATCAATTAATTTCGATGGAATGACACAAGTTGAAGGGTTACTCAAAGAATCTATTTGGCAAAAAAACATACTTACAATCGATAATAACCAGGTGACAGTTGGTAATATCGTATCATCGCTTCTGATTTTTTTTGTTGGTATGATTTATCTAAGCTACATAAAAAAAAGACTTAGTAAGTTCATTTCTCAAAAATTTCCCGAAAATCAAGATACAGCAAACACAGTCGAAAATTTAATTATTTATTGTCTTATCATCCTGTTTGTCACGATTGTGCTCAAAATAGCAAATATTCCCCTAAGTGCTTTTGCATTTATTGGAGGCGCGCTCGCTATCGGTGTTGGATTCGGAGCGCAGCATTTAATTGGAAATCTTATCTCAAGTCTTATAATAATGATCGAGAAACCTGTAAAGATAGGAGATTACATACAAATAGACGATATTAAAGGTACTGTCATTGCAATAGGAAGTAGATGTATTACTATTCAAAATGAAATGTATACTCATGTTTTAATTCCTAACAGCTCACTATTACAAAAAAATCTTATTAATAGTACTTTTATGAATGACGATATTAAAGGTTTTATTAATCTTAGATTTTATAAGAATGAATCATGCAAGATAGGCTCAGAGCAAAATGGCCAGTTTGTTAGTGATAATTTAGGTTCAATAGGAAAAAAGAGTAAAAAAGAATATTTTTCACCAAGTGTAATACAACACAAAATCATAAAGGTTTTATCACTTATTACGCCTATTAATAACTCGGATTCTCCGAAAGTATATTTTAAGGGAAGCGACTATTTTTGCTACTGTTTTCAAGTGTTTTTTACATGTTCAAAGAAGCAAGTAAAGGACCTAAAACAGTTTAAAACTGATCTTTATATGAAACTAGGCGATGAATTTGATTTTGAGAATATGATGATTGAAAATGAGTAGCAAATATTAGGCTAATCTTTCAAAGTCTTAAGAAAGGCGATCATATCCGCAAGATCTGTTTGTTTGGAAAAGCCCACAAATCCCATCTTTGTTCCTTTTGCATATGCTTGAGGTTTGTGAAGATACTTAGCTAGGCTTTCCTCGTCCCATTCGCCCCCAAGAGAACTAAGAGCAGTTGAGTATGTATAGCCTGCTTCTGACGCTTTTTTTCTGCCAACTATGCCCCATAAATTAGGCCCTACCCTATTTTGCCCACCTTTATTAAGCGTGTGACATGCAATACATTTGACTGACAAAGCCTTTCCTGCTTCACTTGACGCTTTTTCTAAAAGAGATTTGATATCTATGGTAAATTCTTGGTTTTGAGGCTCATCTGATGCAGGGACCGATGTTTCATCTATTTTTACTGAATATGCTCTTGGCGGATGAAGATCAGGCGCGTATAATACATCAACTATTTTGCTCGTTAACATAATTACAAGAGCGGACAATAGGATAGACGCTGATATTTTGTTGAATTCTCTTCCGTTCATGTTACTTAGTTAGTGAATGGTTTAAAATTAATTTTAAATTAAGCTATTTATAATAATAACCAAATAAATATATTATGTCACTTTTTTTCAAAATTGCCACATGGAACGTAAATTCAATAAGAATAAGAATTGAGCAACTTGCTAAATGGTTACAACGGAACAATATAGACATAGTGCTATTGCAGGAAATTAAGTGCGAAAACACAAAATTTCCATACGAAATACTCGAGGATATTGGTTATAATTGCTATGTAAGCGGCCAGAAAACGTATAACGGAGTTGCTATAATCTCTAAACACAAAGCAGATAATATTATAGTAGATTTTGATGATAACCCCTGCAAAAATGAAGCAAGATTTATCATGGCAAGCCTAATGCTTCCGATCGGATATAGTATCGTAACCTCAGTATATGTGCCAAACGGCAGAGACGTTGGTAGCGAGACATACAAACTCAAACTTGATTTTCTAAATGGATTAAAAAAATTTGTTAGAAGTAGAGAATTTGGCGTGAACTTTATTTTAGGAGGGGACTTTAACGTTGCCCAAAATGAATCAGATGTTTATTCCGTCGCGGAATTTGAGGGCAAGCTCCTTTTTACTAATGAAGAAAGAGCATGTATTAGGGCAATAAAAAATTCTGGGGTAATTGATCCTACTGATTTTCTGTTGCAAAAAAATAGCAATTTTACGTGGTGGGATTACAGAAATGGCGATTTTCAAAATAATAGAGGAGCAAGAATAGATTATTTTTTGACAAGTCCTGGCACAGCTTCTATCGTTTTAGATCAAGAGGTAGATGTTGCGATTAGGTCTATGAACCAACCATCTGATCATGCCCCTGTTATTTTAACGCTCAAAATGCATAAATGAAACAAAATAGCAAAATATTTCTAGCAAGTATTATTGGTAACGTACTAGATAGATACGATATAGCCTTGTATGGATTTATGGTAGCATTCATGGCTCCTAATTTTTTTCCTTCAGAAGACCCGTTAGTTTCTGCAATAAAAGCTTATGGCGTAATGGCTACGAGCATGATTACAAAGCCGCTTGGCAATTTGTTTTTTGGTAGGCTTGCAATGACAATAGGGCCAAAAAAGGTAATGGTGATGGTATTAAGCGGCGTTGCTATAACTACAGGAGCAATAGGGTTTGTGCCTAACTATGAATCAATAGGATCGCTTGCTACTGTAATATTTGTATCTCTTAGAATTATGCAGAATTTTTTTGCCTCAGGAGAAAATACAATAGCTCCATTATTTATACTTCAGAACGCTCCTACAGCCAAAGAAACAAGGGTTAGTAGTTTATTTGGTTTCTCTACGATGATTGGGGTAGTTATAGCATCTTTTATATCAATGATAGTTAGCAATACAAATAATCCATTATATTATTGGCGATATGCATATTTTGCAGGATTCTGCACTGCATTTATTGGCATATATTTAAGGTTTTCTCTTGTGACTAAGGAAAAGGAACCAATCCCTACTATAGGTTTGTACGATATAGCAAAAACCTTAGTAGCAAATAGGCACTCATCAATCAGAATTATATTCGTAAGTAGCTTTAGCTATATAACATATACTATACCATTTATTTTTATGAATGTTTTCGTTCCAGAGATAACGAATGTCTCCATTAGCGAAATGCTTCAACTGAATAGTATGTTACTTTTACTTGATACTTCATTACTTCCTTTATTCGGACTGATTGCAGAAAATTTCGAAATAAAAAAATTTATGGCCTCTATGTCAGTTTTCATATGGCTCATAATTTTACCATTATTCTACTTCATGCCTGGATCAGGATTTTTATATGTTATATTTGCAAGAATTGTCATTATTTTATGCGGACTTGCTTTTCTTGCGCCCTTGCAAGCATGGTACTATAGCCTTGTTAGCGGCAATGATAAATATCTTGTGATTGGAATTAGCGCAAGCATAGGAGAAGAGGTTTTGGGTCGTAATAGTACTGCTATTTGCCTTTTACTATGGCACTATTTTAAAAACCCTATTGCACCGGCGATGTATATTTTTTTAATCGCAGGCCTTGCAAGCTTTGCTTTAATTTTCATGGATCAAACAACGAAAAAACAAGAGTCCTCAATCAAGTTATTAAGACCAGAACTCCAAGCTTAGGGTTATTAATTTAACTTTAAACAATCACCCTCTCAAAAGAAAATTCGTAAAAAAAAGAAATTTTTTAAAAAAACTCTTGACAAAAATTAACAATACTATTTATATACTAAAATAGACAATTTTTAGGAACCAAGTTGTCTTCACGGGGGAGTTTTCTCTAGTGTCTTAGTTTAACTTTTAGTACGAGGTTCCTATGTTTAAAAATACTAAATCCGATCCAGCTGAGAAGGATAAAACTCAAGCTCACACGGTTGATCGCAGCGATCCCCCTACATCTTCTGTGAGTTCTATAAGGTCTCGTTTTGAGCGCCAGCCTAATTCTGAGTCAAAGGAAAATACTACAAATTCTAAACAAAAACAAAGTAAATTGGTCCAAGGCACTTTTGGCGCAACTTTACCTGCTCTGACAGTAGAAACAGATACATCTAAAGAAACTACCTCAAAAGAATCCACAACGAACATAAAATCGAAATCGTCAGGTTTATTGCAGAGTACGTTAGACTCTACTTTATCTATGTTTGGGGTTGGAGCTGATACTACCAAAGAAAAAGAAGCGGCCGAAAATCTTTTAAAAGTATCAAAAATTAAGGATACTATAGAGCGAGTGAACATCGAAAAGATAAAATCCGATTCAAAAGGCAAAGATATTATTCTTGTTCTTGGTAATAGCAAAGGCGGCAAAAGTACGCTAATTAATTTTTTAATAGGCTCTGCCCTGAGCATATTTGAGGATGACAATTGTAAAATAAGAATAGAAAAAACAAGTCCTGATGGTCCAGAGATTGGATTAAACTCTACTTCAGAAACCTTTGAACCCAGAGCTTGGAAGGCAAGTGCATCAAGTCCTTTAAAAAGATCGGGAGTGGATGAGATTTGGGACGCTCCAGGTTTTGGAGATAATAGAGGGGTTGTCCAGGACGTTCCTAATATATTTTTTATTAGAACACTTGCGCAAAATGCAAGGTCACTAAAATTGGTGCTAGTTTCTGACTTCAACGATTTGTATCACGACAATATAGAATTATTTATAAATTTTTTAAGGAGCATATGCGTCTCTTTCCCTCACGTAATTGATATGCTCAACCATAACTCGATTAATTTGGTTTTTACAAAGGCCCCAGAAAATATCGATACAAAAAAAATAGCAAAAATCTTAAACAATAAGATCAAAACAAAGAAGATATCGATTGACTCTGATCCAGCTGTTGACTCTGCGGCCAAATCATTCGTAGATTATTTTATAAATAGTCAAAAATTAATGAGTATTTTTGGCGCACCGTCTGATGTGACTGACGAGATAGCTAGTCTGCCTAGAAACCTACTAGAATCTATTAAGGAAAGTTCATACGTGAGTAGTTATACAATTGGGCAAATGGGTCTTGGGGTTTCGGGCCAATCGAGGATATTTTTGTTAAAGTACCAGGAAGACCTAACATCTTCTCCTGGATTTAAAAAATTTTTAGATTATTTAAAATTTGGTTGCGAGTATCAATATCCTCTAGACGAGAAACTAACAAAGAAAAATATTGAAAAACTCGAGGCAAATTCAATAAGAGTCTTCGATGCTATTATGTCTGCCGGCCAAGTTATAAAGTCTGACATAGATAATAAATCTGGCTCTGGTTCATGCTTGATTGCGATTAAGTATATGTCATCTATTGACGAAGGCATTGAGAGTATAGCCGCAGAAAAATCTTTTATTTCAATAATTGAGTTTTCGAGTTTTTTAGAGGAAGTATGCCCTGATTTGCAGCTAACAAAAATAATCAAGCAAGAAATTTACAGAAGTTTAAACCGAATATGTTCAGATATTCAAGTTAGATTGCTCGAAGCAAAAAAAGTACTTGGAAGATACACCGCCGACGAAGCTGAAATGATGATTAGATATGTTAACGAAGCTAGAGAACAAAATGATGCTATTTTAAATGACTCCATAGAAAAATTAAAGCAAGCGAATTCTCAAATTGCAGAAACAAAGCTGAGTGCAAAAGATATTGGTCTTGGAGCTGCTGCTGCTATCGGAATGACTATATTCGGGTGGCTTGTTACTCCTATTGCAGCTGCTACCGGAGCAACTATGAGTATAATTGAAACGAGGGAACAGGTCCAGGGCGATCCTAGCCATTATAACGCCTCAAACTTTGCTACAGATGTAGGGTTAGTTGCTGCAGGTTTGGTACTAGTACCTTTAGCATTTGCGGGTGGCGTAGTCATGAATATTCCTATGGTACCTGCAATGGCTGCTATGGCAGCTGGCAAGTTAGATAATGAAAGACAGGAGACTTTAGCAAAAGCGACCAGGCAAAAAAAATATAGCGAAAAAATGATCGAATTTGCCGAGTATAAGAATCAAGTAGTTGCTATTACTGAAAAACTCGCGCAGCAAAAAAAAGAAAATGCCGAAGTGCTTGCAGCTGGCAGAGAAATTGAGGATAATAAAGTTGTTATACCTAAAGAAGATATGGATACTCTTGAAAAGATAAAGCGTGAGTGTCGAAAGCTTGATTCCAAAAAGATCTTTGACGGATCTGGTGAAGATGTACTGGATTCTATAGTACAAGAAATAACTGGTAAAATCATGGAAGCGGTTGAATTAGCTGGAGTTCCATTAAAAAAATTCAAGATCCGATCAGATAGTCCTGTGATCAAACCAAAGGAAAATCTCAGTCACGAAGATGTTGATATCTCTTCGCAAGCTTATAAGGGCAACTTTGAATCTGACGTATGCGTAGACGAATGCTCGGACACACTTGATACAATTTGGTGGAAGGTGAGTCAAGGAGATCTTGTACATATAAGAGATTACTTTAGTTTTCTCTCTTATGTTATTGAGACGCTAAAGACGAGCATCACTTCAGACACAAGTGATGACAATCAAGATGCAAGAAATTATTTTGCTAAGGCTTGCTATTTAGTGAATTATTTAAACGGTTATGACAATAGCGACCTTAGGGTCGATTTTAACGAAGTATATGATTTATCATTCCCTGATTCATTATATCCAGCATTAATAAGTGAGGTACAAGATGATGCAGAAAACTATCAAGCCTAATTTTACAAACAGAGAAAGGCTTATGAAAATTAGCCAGATGGCCGAGGATGCTCATAAAAAGGCACAAGACTTTAAAGGTAAAGATCTGACTGTGTTGTTTGGCAACCAATCTTCTGGTAAAAGTACTATTTTAAGTTACTTAATTGGAAGAGAATTAGTAGCTTACGAAGACCCGGAAACCTTTAAGCTGGTTATCAGTGAGAAGATAGGTGGTCATTTGGATCAGTCTCAGGATACTTCCGTAACAAATTCTCCAAGAGTTTACTCTGCAAAAGATCAGCGTTTGGAGCAAGAGAATATATTAGAACTACCTGGTTTCTCTGGATCTAAAGCGATAGAGGCTGATATTGAAGATGCACTTTTTACAAAAGAAGTTATGTCCTCATTAAACTCCTACAAGATTATCTTTGTTATAGATTTTCAAGATATTTACAATGATAATGTAGATCACTTCATAAGTTTAGTTAATAGATTATCTTCTCTATTTGGAGACACAGATCAGCTCAGAAATAATTTTGTAACTATATTCACTAAGGTCCTACATAATTTTCAACCGGAGAAATTATCTAAGATTATTAAAACAAAAATAAATGGTATTGATATTGATGCAAGCTCAAGAAAACTCGCAACTTTAATAGCAGATAATGCTAACAAAATAGCAATTTTCGAGCCTTTGGAGGAGGGAATTGTAAACCCGAATCTGTTAGAAGGCGTTATTGACTCTATAAAAAATACTCCACGAGTCAAGATAGGAAGTAGTTTGGGTTTTCCATTATCTTTAGATTCAAAAAAGTTTCTTATATCTTCTTATCATGATCTTAATCAAGTGCAAGAGCTCTATGAGACAGAAACAACACTGAAACACATATACGCGTCTATAAACAAACGATCTAATAGCGTGGGCGCGTCTGAAGAATTATCAGGGTCTATAAAGTCACTTCTAGATGATATCAGTAGAGATGCCAAAATTTCAGGGTCATTAGAATTAATAAGGCTAGTAGAGGAATTAGATCCAGGTTTAAAAAGGAGTGATGGTATTTATGCCAAAATAATGCATAAAATAGATTATGTAATAAGTTACCTAGAATCTGAACGTCTTAAACCTACAAAAAACAATGATTCTGGATTAGCAACTGAACTAGATCAGACTGACACATCGATCGTTCTTCCTGTAGCACCCACTCCAATAGATGGCGTGCCAACCACTGTCTATTCTAAGATTGAAATGATAGAGTCAATCTTGTTTGAAATGGCCAAAAACTACGCAGATCAAAAGAAAGCTGAAGAGGATTTTGAAACTTTATTAAGCACAGATTACAATAGGGCTTTTTATGATTCATTATGCCTTGAGTTAAACTCAGCGTATTCGGCATCTCTTTCAATTCACAGTAATTTTGTAGATATTGGAAGAAAAGGAAGTATAGGTTATGCTGGAGATGCATTGACTATTGCTGGTAATTTTGTCCCGGGATTCGGAGCTGGGGCAACTGTGATAGGGATGTTGTTGAACTCAATTGACAAATCCCATCAAAAATCTGTACTAAATAATTTAACTCAACTGGCGAGTAACCCTCATGACATGGAGCAAATTGCGCATAAAATAGCTACAGCAATTCTAAGTGCAAAAGTTGATAAAAAAAAGATCCAAACCTCCTCAAATTCAATTTTTGAAAAAACTGCCAAACTAATAAAGTATTTTAGGCAATTAGATCAAACGGAAACTATGGAATCAAAAATCTCCGGGCCGGACAATAGTCAGGAGTCCAAAAGGCTTGGTAAAGAAGATGGACAGACTATTGCTAAAATTCTTCTTGCCAAAATATTAGCACTTGACAATTCTAGTAGCGTTTTGAGCGCTGAAGATTTATCTAGTTTTATTATAACTGAATTCGAGACTAAAGACCAAGTGGTGGATGTTACAAGAAAGGATTACAAGGTAAACTCAACTGAACAAAATCACGCCAACACTTACTTAAAAGAGGAAGCTCCAAATTATAACCCGATTCAGAACTCTGATGGACATAGTCAAAATGAGGATCATATGCCTCATCAAGAAAATCACCAATCTGCTAGTAGCTTTAGTTTGACAGGTTGTTGCGGGTGTATTCCGTGGTGGTGAAGTAAGTAAAGCTCTCTAATGCTCTTATAAGTATATAAGCTAAAGCTCTGGGCACAAAATAAACTATAGAATTTTTCTAAATTTCGAATATAATGCGCGCAAAGTAAATCTTAAGTAGAAAGATAATGGCAGCGCAAAATAAATTATATATTAAAACCTATGGATGTCAGATGAATGTATATGATTCCATGAGAATGAAAGATTTGCTTGAGCCTCATGGATACTCAACTACCGAGACTATAGAGGATGCAAACCTTGCAATAATTAATACATGCCACATTAGAGAAAAAGCATCTGAAAAACTCTATTCTGAACTCGGGAGAATCAAGATACTAAAAGATAGCAAAAAACGTCAAGGTACTGACCTTAAAGTTGTGGTTGCCGGATGCGTAGCGCAGGCGGAAGGGGAGGAAATTTTTTCTCGTGCACCTTATGTTGATATAGTAGTAGGGCCGCAAAGCTATCACAATATACCAGAGTTAATTAGAAAATCAGGAGCAAGTAGAAATCTAATCGAACTAGATTTTATAGACGAAGAGAAATTCGATAAACTACCATTAGAGTACCATACAAATAAATCCAGTGCACTTGTTTCAGTGCAAGAAGGGTGCGATAAATTCTGTTCTTTTTGCGTTGTGCCTTACACGCGTGGGGCTGAGTTTTCTAGGGCTCCAGAGGATGTTTACAGGGAAACTTTAGCTTTTGTATCTCAAGGCGCAAAAGAAGTAACTCTGCTTGGCCAAAATGTTAATGCATATCACGGAAAAACAAGCGATGGAGAGATTTACTCCCTTGCAAAATTAATAGAGCTTTTAAGTAAAATAGAATCACTCAAAAGAATAAGGTACATAACTTCACATCCGATAGATATGAGCGATGATTTAATCATGCTTCATGGAACATCCGAGAAACTGATGCCTTTTCTTCATTTGCCTATTCAATCTGGGTCCGATAAAATACTTAAGGAAATGAATAGAAAACATGATAGGAACTTTTACTTAGAGATAATTGAAAGGTTACGTGATGTTCGTAAGGATATAGCATTATCTTCAGATTTTATAGTAGGATTTCCCGGCGAAACTGATAAAGACTTTGAAGCAACTCTTGAGATAGTAAAACAAGTAAAATATAGCCAGTGTTTTTCCTTTAAATATAGCCCAAGGCCAGGCACGCCCGCTTCCATAAAAAAGCAAGTTGAAGAAAGCGTAAAAGCAGAAAGATTGCAAATATTACAGGATGAGATTCGCGCTCAGCAATTAAATTTCAACCAGAGCTGCGTTGGGATGACCTTACCAGTTTTATTCGAAAAGCCTGGCAAATTTGATGGGCAATTATCAGGCAAATCCCCGTATTTACAATCCGTTAACGTGACTTCGGCAACCACGAATTACATGGACAAAATAGTAGACGTAAAAATCATAAGCGCCCACCAATCAAGTTTATCCGGGGAAATAATACCAAATCCAAGAATTCAATGATGCTATGAACAACTCAAGCAGCCCAAAAATTAAGTGACGAGCTATAGGTAAGTTGTTAAAAATGGGACTTGGTATAAACCATTCGCTAAAAGATTGGGTAGTATAGTCTTTTATGTTGAATTAGCTACGTTGTTGACTCGTCGCTCACCTAATACTCATAGGCTTCTCTCCTCGCGCCTAGTATCTAATCCAACCTAAAAGACTATAGAATGTGTTACAAGAAGAATAAAATAGTAAAAAAACAATTGACAAAATTACAGTTTTATCTTAATTCTTCAGTTACCAAACAAATATGCTTTGCAGTTAAGTTGCTTTCAAAAATAATTTACAAGATCCAGGATATATTTTTCCCTGTTTCAAGAAAAGAGCTTCCATTTTTTCTTCCAATGTCATTGATGATGATGCTTGCTTTATATAATTTTGCAACGCTAAGATCTGTGAAGGATAGTCTTATAGTGTCAAATATTGGAGCAGAATCTATAAGCTTTCTTAAATTATGGTTAGTTCTACCTAGTGCAATACTCTTTACATTCGTCTATTTAAAGCTCTCAAATAAATATAATCTCGAAAGGATATTTTATTTAATTTGTTCATTTTTTTTGCTTTTTTTTGCTTTTTTTTGCTTTTGTCTGTATCCAAATAAAGAAATATTACACTTCAACATAGACAAAATTACGGAAGTTTCATCGAGACTGCCGCATTTGAAGTGGTTCTTTATGATATTAGGACACTGGACATTTGCTCTAATGTATATTTTTTGTGAATTATGGAGCGTTGTTACTATAAATTTAATATTTTGGCAATTCGCAAATAACGTAGTAAGTAAAGAAGATGCAAGGAGATTCTACCCACTCTTTGGGCTCGTTGGAAACTTCGGTTTAATAATTGCAGGTAACGCTATGGTGTATTTTTCAGACATATCCCATATACCTAAGTTTGCAGTAGTCGCAGCCAAACACGCCGGCGCTAGCGATTCGGATCTAAGTATGAAACTATCGATTATTTCGGTTATTTTGGCTGGCCTTTGTATGATGGTACTTATGCGTTTTTTGAATAAATATATCCTCAAAACATATGCATCGCAAACCAGTTATTTAACCCATGCTGACGAAAATTCTAAAACAACAAAGCTAACTATTTCTGATAGTATCAGACTTATATATAATTCCAGCTATATATGGTACATTACTGTTATAATAATTTGCTATAGCCTTGCAATTAACATACTTGAAGGCCCTTGGAAAGCAAAAATAAGGGAATTATGCCCAACGCAAACCGAATATCTTGCGTTTATGGGGCATTTTAATATTTGGATGGGCGTGTCATGCGTGTTATTTATGTTTGTGGGCAGTAACATAGTAAGAGTGTGTAGTTGGCGAGTTTCTGCTCTTGCAACTCCAGGTATGATAGGCGTTACCGGCCTTGCATTTTTCGTTTTTTTTATGTTTTCTAAGTATAATATAGATAATAGAACCCTTTTGTTTGATCCGTTGCTAGCAGCTGTTATAGCAGGCGCGGCTCAAAACATCTTAAGTAAATCGTTTAAATACTCCCTTTTTGACTCGACGAAGGAAATAGCTTATATGCCTCTAGATAATGAACTAAGATCCAAGGGTAAAGCTGCTGCAGAAGTTATTGGATCTAAGGTTGGCAAATCGCTTGGTGCGATTATACAATCAGGTTTATTTATTTTTTTTCCTAATTTAGATTTTGGCGATCTTACTCCTATACTTTTACCATTTTTTTTGATAATTATAATCGCTTGGATCGGTAACGTAGTTTTATTATCTGCAGCATATGAAAAAATCTCCAAAGAGTAGAAAGCTTTTTTATAAATATTTTCCAGGCGTTGTAGTTTTTTTATTTGCAGTATTTGGCATTTTTTATAGTTTATCACTATATTCAATTCATCTTTTTTGGAATGCTGCAAAACATACCTTTGTTGATGAAAACAACAGAATCTTTCTTCCGCATAAAACATATATAAGCTTTGCAAAAAAATCTTACAATATATCCTCACAGTTTATCGGTATAGAATTTAGTGGGGCCGAGTATCATGGCAAAAAAGATATGAAAATCTCCATGGAAAAACCAGTGTATCTTGGATTTAACCCTTGGACCTTCTCACTTGTTTTGTTTTACAATGGCACAGGGCAAATTGTTACAAAAAAGGAATCTATTGACTTTAAGCTTGATACTGAACATAAAATTAAAACACGACTCGATTCCGTTATACTGAGAAAAATTTTCGCAAAGCCCTACAGAATATTAAATTACATAGAAGAAATTAAGTTGAACTTTTATGAGTTTTCTGCCGTCAGCAAATCCGGTAAAATTTCTGACATACATGAAACATCTATAACGATTAAACCGAATCAAACTCCAGAATATACATCTTTTGCTGAAATTTTAGACAATCTACCAAAGAGTCTTCGGATAAATATCGCATCAAACATAACGAACTATTCATATAGCCCTGCACTTCATGGAGGACTTATCAAAGCAAGTGACCATAACGAAAATATTTACGGAACAATTAATTTAGATATTCACTCAAAAAAAGATCAGCTTAGCTATAAGAACATATTGCAAGATGCAGTAATGCGCTGCTCTTTTGAGAATTTCAGTGACGACAATATCAGCATAAATGGTGTAGGTGAATTTGACTTCACTGATAATAGAAAGTTTATAGACATCAATTATAATTTTGCTCTAAAAAATAATTTTGTTAAGTTTTTGATAAAGGAATTTACCAAAATCAAAAATAAAAGTTTTTTAACCCTTTATCTTACGGATCAAGAGACTGTAGATTTTTCGAAAGAAATAATACAACTAATTAGTCAAAAAAAATTTAATCTTGAACTAAACACTAACTACATAATTGATAATGATAATTTAAGTTGCAACTTAAAAAACTTCTCACTTGTTACAGAATCAAGGTCAGGCTTCGGGACAAAAGGTAGTTTTGAGATTCAAAATAACCTAAACGGAAATCTGAATCTCGACCTTATACTACTCAGCGCACGAAGCGCCTCTGATTACTGGACCGAAGTTATTATGAAGTATATCTGGGATGTCCAAGATTTAGACAAATCCCTCATTCATCTCGCTCAAGACCTAAACTATAATTTTCTGAAGAAAATATCTGACTACCCCAATTCTTCATCAAGGGATATGAGGTTTAGAATAGTGTATAAAGATCACGAAATTGGAGTCTCTGGTAATAATTTTCAATCCATTCGAGATAGATATTTTCAAGAAAAAACAAGTTTAATATTAAATCATATGAAGAGCAGGCATGTGCCTGAGGAGATTTTAAGAAAATTCGCCCCTGAAGCAACAGAAATACTAAAAGAACTCGTTCCAAATAAAACAAACCAGAGAATAAAAGAAGAATTGTGGCAAAAACTTATCAAATAAATATCGAGAATCTAACAAAAAACTTGGATGTGCATAACTTAATACGAGACCTTCAATCTCGTTATCATAACTCTCTAGAAAGAGTTACATCGGTTATTCTATCTAAATTAGAATGTGGCCAAACTTTAATCAAAGAAGCCGCATCACATCTTATTAGCCTTGGAGGCAAAAGAATAAGGCCTTTGCTAGTAGTGATATCTACTGATTTATGCAAATCAGATTTACAACATTCTGATCAAATTGAAAATACTATTATGCTTGCAGCAGCAACAGAACTGATTCACACTGCAACATTGCTTCATGATGATGTAATAGATGAGAGTTTGCAAAGGAGATTTAGGCCAACAGTGAACTCTATATGGGGAAATAAGGAGGCTATATTAGTTGGGGATTTTTTATTTTCCTGTGCGTTTGGCTGCATGGTTTTAACAAATTCAATAGAGGCACTAGAGATTTTATCCAAAACATCCTCTTTAATAGCAAAAGGCGAGATTCAACAATTGACGCTTAATAAAAATAATTACTTGATCTCTGAAAAAGAATATTTTGAAGTTATATCGTCCAAAACAGCAGAATTATTTGCAGCGGCATGTAAAATAGGAGCGGTGATTACAAATAGAGACCAGGACACAAAAGAGAATTTATTTAACTTTGGGATAAATCTTGGCTCTATATTCCAAATTCGAGATGACTCTCTAGATTACATAGCTTCAAAAGTAAGAAGAGGTAAGAATTTAGGAGAAGATTTTTTTGAGGGAAAAATTACGCTACCAGTGATATATTTGGAAAAATCATGTAACCAAGAAGAAAAAGAATTTTTATCAGGGATTTTCTCAAAACATCATAAAAGAACAATAGACCAGTTTAATGAGGTCATAAATTTATTGACAAAATATAATATTCAGCACAGATTAGACCAAAAAATTAAAGATCTAACTGAAGCATGCATAAGCTTCTTGGAAAAGATACATTCTAACAATTTAGATGCTAAAGAATATTTAAAACAACTTGTTTATTTTGCAGGATACAGGGAAGAGTAATGAGTAAATATATTTTTAACTTTGGAGATGAAATAGGCATAAATACTAGCCGCGAAAAAATCATTTTGGGATCTAAGGGCTATAATCTCTCTCTCATGACCAAACTCGGCCTACCCGTTCCTCCTGGCTTTACAATCACCACAGATGCTACAAATAGATATCTTGCTTCAGATAATGATACGAAGTCTGATTTGTATGAACTCCACAAAGAAGATATTTTAAAACATTTAGGAATTTGCGAACAGCGTATTGGAAAAAAATTTGCAGGGCTTGAAAATCCACTTCTAATTTCAGTAAGATCTGGAGCTGCAGTTTCGATGCCTGGCATGATGGATACTATTCTAAATTTAGGTATTAACGATTCAATTGCCGAAGCTCTTGCGATGAAAACGAATAAAAATTTCGCATATGATTGCTACTTGAGATTTGTAAAAATGTTTTCTTCAATAGCGCTTAAACTGAATGTTAATGGCCTTGAAAAGAATCTTGCAGGTAGGGACCCAATAAGCGTCATCAAGGAATATAAAAAATTCGCACAGGATAATGGCAAGATTTTTCCTAATGATCCGTATGATCAATTGAAAATAGCTATAAAATCAGTTGTCGATTCATGGAATAGCGAAAGGGCTAGAGTATATAGGACACTTCACTCTATACCTAAACATCTTGGCACAGCCGTTACAATACAAACTATGGTATTTGGAAATTATGATCAAAAATCAGGTACGGGAGTTTTATTTACTAGAAACCCATCAAACGGAGAAAATAAGTTTTTTGGGGAGTTTTTGCCTTGCGCGCAGGGAGAGGACATAGTCTCTGGAAAAAATACGCCACAAGAAATAGGATTTCTTGCATCAGATATGAAGGAACAATACTTAAAGCTTAGCGAATTTGCAAAAAAGCTCGAGACCTATCATAAAGACCTTCAGGATATAGAATTTACAATTGAATCAGGCCAATTATATATACTTCAGACAAGATCTGGCAAAAGGACTACACTCGCAGCTGTAAAAATAGCCTCTGACCTTGCAAATGAGGGAATAATCTCCGAGAAAGATGCGATCATGCGTGTAGATTCATCAAAAATAGGTGAATTACTTCATCCATCCATTTCAGAAAAACATAAATTAACGCCAATAGCTAAGGGACTTGCAGCATCCCCCGGATCCGCTGTAGGGCGAATCGTTTTTTCTAGTGAATCTGTTGATCTATACGCTAAATCATCAAATGTGATTTTGGTTAGAAATGATACATGCCCGGAAGATATCAAAGGAATGTCATTGTCAAAAGCAATCATCACATCTCGGGGTGGTATAACATCACATGCTGCAGTAGTTGCAAGGGGCATGGGTAAGCCATGTATTTGCGGGATCCAAGATCTGCAAATTGACCTAGAGAATAAAAAGTTGATTATCGGATCAATTACGTTAAACGAACTAGATGAGATAACAATTGATGGCACAAATGGAGATATATATCTTGGAGCTTTAAAACTGTCACACTCAAAAGAGTCACATGAATTTTTTCAAATATTATCTTTTGCCGATAAAATAAAAAAAATCTCAGTAAGGGCCAACGCAGAAACAAAAACAGACCTTGAAGCCGCTCTCGAATTTAAAGCTGACGGGATAGGGCTTTGCAGAACTGAGCATATGTTTTTTGAGCCTGAAAAAATTAGCTTAATGAGGCAAATGATACTAGCTGAATCATTTGAATCACGCAAAAGAATATTATCACAAATTTACCCTCTTCACCTAAAAGATTTCCTTGATTTATTCACCAAACTTAACGGAAAATCTTTAAACATAAGGTTACTTGATCCGCCGTTACATGAATTTCTCCCAAAAGAAGATGATGAGATCGAAAGACTCGCTTCTACAATGAATTTAGAGAAAAGCTTTATCCTTCATCAGATTGAAAGATTATCAGAAGCAAATCCGATGTTGGGCCATAGAGGCGCAAGACTTGGCGTCACTCATCCTGACATATATGAAATGCAAGTTCAGGCAATTATAGAAGCGGCAATAAGAGTCAAAAACGCTGGTATAGATATCAGCCCAGAAATAATGCTCCCTCTCATTTCAAATGAAAAAGAACTATTAGTGCTTAAGGATCTAGTCACAAAAACTGCAAATAATGTGATGGATGAGATAAAAACCAAAATCCATTACAAAATAGGCACTATGATAGAGCTTCCAAGAGCTGTAATGATTGCGGATAAAATAGCAAAACATGTTGACTTCTTTAGTTTTGGTACTAACGACCTCACGCAAACAATTTATGGTATATCAAGAGATGATATATCAAGCTTTATGCCTGAATATAAAGCTGCTGGAATATTCAAAGACGATCCCTTTGGCTCAATAGATCAAGAAGGAGTGGGCGCTATGATCAAAGAAGCTATCATGAAAGGCAAAGCAACAAATCCTAATATTTACTTTGGTGTATGCGGCGAACATGGAGGAGACGCAAGATCTATCAAATTCTTTGATAAACTTGGCGTGGAATATGTATCTTGCTCTCCATATAGAATCGCAGGAGCAAGAATTGCAGCAGCTCAATCTGCTATTCTAAAATCAGAATCGTTAGGAGCAGATTGTAGCGAATTAGAGGATAATAGCGAAGAAGATGATTTAGATAACTTCATGCATATTCCTAAAGCTGTATAAAATAGCAGAGATTTAGCATTGGCAAGATGCGAGATAGAGAAACTACTTGACAAGAGGAACCCGGCACTAAATTGAATTTGAAATATATTTGAAAAATAAAGTTATTAAAAGATTGCATTAGACATCTATGAAAAACTCTAATATAAAATATATCTATATCGTTATACCAAGTCTCTAGAATTAAACTCTTCATATGAATTTTAGGGTGAGCATTTTATTGTGCTTATATAAATACGTACGCAGGGCCGAGTCTAGCTTCAATTAGTATTGATAGTTAAATGTGAGCATTTAAAAATGGGCATTGGTATTAGAAACCTTAGCGTTTCATTTGATTTTACAAACAAGAGGAATTTGCTCATCTCCTTAAGATTCAGAGAAGATAGTGAAAGTTTATTAAATGATCCGAAATGAATCTCACATGCTAAATCCCAGTATTATACCAAATCTCTAGAATTAAATAATACTAGGAGCAAGTCACTAAGCCTACTCTCGTGTAAGCCTTTAGCGACGAGCTAGAAGCAAGTACTTAAAAATGGGATTTGGTATTATTTAGCTCTTAGATTTATTATGAGACATAATATTTAGCGCTTTTAAAACAAAATTATAATATGAAAAAAATTTTAATATTTATAACTCTAGCTTCCCTTTGTAAAAGTGTTTGTGCATCAAACATCAAATCTAAGAATTTTGATTCTAGCTTTAATCCAAAACATACTCATGAGCAAATATACGAGATATCAAAATCACTAAACATAATATTGTCAAGGCAAGAAAAGCTTGAAAAGGTTATAATCGAACTTAAGCATAGAATTGATTCTCTTGAGGCCAATTCTCAGAAGCAAGAATCTACCGCCTCATTAAAGGACAAACATTCTAAAAAAAACCTGTCTCAATCAAACTCAAAAGAGCAAAAAAATACCGATAAAGACCCATCTAAAAAACAACAAGAAAAGCAAGAATATGATCTGGCCTTATCACTCCTTAAGAGTAACGAATATGCAGTATCTGCGAAAAAATTTGAAGATTTTATAGCACGATATCCTGATAGCGATCCCATAGCTAGCGCAATATTTTGGCACGGGGAAGCATTTTTTAGACAGAACCTATTTGAAAAGGCTGCTCTTGAATTTCTTAACTCATATAAAAAAATGCCAAAAGGTCCAAAAGCGCAAGAATCTTTGTTGAAGCTTGCGACGTGTCTTGTGGAAATGAAGAAAGAGAGTGAGGCTTGTGGAATAATTGCAAAGTTAGACTCCGAATTTAGCGAGCAAACTGATCAATTGAAAAATAAGATCAATAGTCTAAAATCTAGAATAGAATGCAAACAGAAGAAATAAATGACCGACATACTTAAAGAAGTTAGATTAGAAAAAGAATATACTAGAATTGTAGAATTATATAAAAAAAGCCTTCCGTATGTAGTTGGCGCAACTCTTGTAGTTATATTAGCTTTAGTTGCATATAATTGGAATCAGGAGAGAATTTTTAGAGAGGCCGAGGAAAGAACTTCATTAATAATAGATGCGCTTTTTGCGCCTTTGGATAAGCAAGAAAATGCAAAAGATATATTACTTTCCTTGATCGAAAAAAATGATGGAGTTTCCGATCTTGCATATATGGAAATTATTGCAAACCTAAAAAAAGCTGGCAGGATTGATGAGGCTAATCTAAAGGCAGAGCATCTTATTGCCAATGCAAATTCTGAAATAACCAAAAATATATGCAAATTAGCTTTGATTTCTGAGTTACTTGACAAGAAACTTTTGTCTGACGCTGATGCTTTAAAATTACAGAACTATATTTCCTCAGTGAAACTAGGTCAGCCATTACATCATATATTTGAATTTATGCATGCGCTATATTACATAAAAATCAATAATATCAAGAGCTCTTCGGATATTTTACGTAGACTACTGCTCGATCCAAATGTTACTGAAGAGTTTAAGGCTCAAATCAATATAATTCTAGTCCAAACAAATTCTTAAAATGCAAAATATAATTTTTTTATTTTTTTTCTTTTTGTTAGAAGCATGCTCAGGAACTCAAAAAATTAACAGTATTGTTGATTTCACAACAATACTTATGCCTAATTCCAAAAAAGAGATTACACTTTCAGAGACTCTTGAAGATGATAATTTTGGCAATCATTTTGTTTATGTTTCAAACGGATATATTCAAAAAATAAATGATATTACAAATTTTGAAGTAAAAAAATTACCTTTTGGGTCTGATAGCTTTTCTGCTATGCCATTTGTAAGGGGAGGCAAATTATATGCAGCTTTTAAAAATGGCAACGTGAAGTGCTTTGATTTGGCATCGCAAAAGACAGACTGGGTAGTGAAAATAGACAACATAAATAAAAGCATCGTTACATCTACATTAGTCGCAAGTAACGACTATGTCATTGTCACATATAACACAAGTTTGTACAAAATATCTGCACAAACGGGTAATATACTCAATAAATATTCTTTGCCAGATTTAGTAAAACAATATCCGGTTATAAGAGGTGATAAACTATATATTAAAACTGCGAACAATAATTTGTATGCATATGATCTGAATAGTTTAAGAGAATTATGGAATTATAAAACATGGTCTGAGTATATTTCGACAAACTCAGATAAAGCCCCTGTCATTATAGGTAATCAGTTAATATCTGGCTTCACGACTGGTCAGATCATTTCATTTGAATCTGAAACGGGAAGGGAGTTTTGGCAAATAGATATTTTAAAACAAGCAAAAACTAAACTTGGATCTGAACCAGCTGATTTTACATGCCAGCCAGCAATATTTGGTCAATATTTATATGTTGCAACCTCTGGCTCAATTGTAAAAATAGATGCTAGGATTCCATTAGAAGAATGGTCAGTTGAGGCTAGTGATATTATCTCTATGACAACAGCTGGTGATTTATTTGTAATAAATAACAGAGGCCAAATTGCTGCTATTTCGCACGAGGATGGTTCAGTAATTTGGGCTACAAACCTGCTTGAAGCACAAAAATCACGCACATACTCTCCTGCGATTTTTACCCCACCTCTTGTAACAAGATCAAAAATATTTGCTTTTTCGGATGAGGGGTACGGGTATGCTATTGATACGCAAAATGGAGAGGTCGTTAAAAAATTCAGTATACCCAAAAATATAAAGTCATTCTGTATAAGCGCCGGAAAAATAATATTATTTAATAATAAAGGAGCATACATTCTTAACTAATTTATACTTATTTATTCGCATTCATCTAGACTTCTGCCAAAAACCCATCAACTTAGGAATTTTTCGGCAAACCAAAAACTGTTAGGTAATATTTGATATAAGCAGTGATAAGAAGCAAGCTGAGTGCTTAAATTACAGATTATGGCATAGAAGAGTTATGCGCACTTCTGCGATCCAGCAAATTCAAAGCAAAACAAAGCATGCAAAAGAGGTAAAGTATTGCAAAATCCTATCATATAGTCTTTTATGTTGAATTAGCTACGTTGTTGACTCGTCGCTCACCTAATACTCATAGGCTTCTCTCCTCGCGCCTAGTATCTAATCCAACCTAAAAGACTATAGCAGCGTGAGATGCTTTATTAGATTTATTTGGATAATAAAATAAGATAATCAATCTCTATTAACTCTTGCTTTTTTAATCTTTCTGTGTATTTTTTTATAGACTTATGTAATATGATATCATACAAGAATTAGATAATACTAGGCCTCTCCATCAAATTTAGCTTCCCTGCAAGCAAGCCCTATGAGAACACGGAGAGAAGGACCGGAGTGTGAAGGACCCTTCTACATGCGTAAGGACCCAATTGCCGCGAAAAGTAGAGTTTTTAGGAGACTTCTGCTAAGAAGTAAATCACGAAGTCTATTATATGTTATGTATAAGACAAGCTGTCGCATAAATATTTAAAAATGGGAGTTGGTATTATAACTTAGTATTATAATTTAATATCGGGGCATAGCGCAGTCTGGTAGCGCATCTGGTTTGGGACCAGAGGGTCGGGAGTTCGAATCTCTCTGCCCCGACCATTTTTTATCGTATAGTACCAAATCTAAAAATTAACTAGGACAAAATTGACTAGGACTAAGAGTAATGAAAGAAGTCTCAAGCATCTTAGATAAGTCGAGCGGAAACTTAAAAGAACTAAAGTAGACCTCTGGAAACTCTACTCCTATATGCAATCGCCCTGCCCGTGCGAATAACACCAGAATCCTTAAGGTCAAAAGGGCTACGCCAATGCGCCTCAAGCTCTTCCCGAGTGATTCCATAGGACTTGCTCAGAGGACTTAAGTTTTACGAAGAGGTCTAATATAGGAGAGATGGCCGAGTGGTTTAAGGCGCACGCCTGGAAAGTGTGTTCACGGCAACGTGTCAGGGGTTCGAATCCCCTTCCCTCCTCCACTTCCCTCTCCGGGGAAGTCCGAAGAAATCCAAAATTGATATGAAATACAATGACTAGGCTGGATTTCCAGTCCGAGGTCGTCCGAGGCGATTTATTGACATCCTGGGGTAACTGGGGGTAACTTTCTGAAGAGTTACCCCAACTCAAAAACCTGTTACCCCCAAAATGTACCTTACAAATACGGCGATCAAAAACGCTAGACCC
>JANRKH010000032.1:0-18592 GCA_033763595.1 Rickettsiaceae bacterium | reverse complement strand
TGCAAAAGCATCATCGGGTTTTAGCTTGATCGATTCGTCTAAGACCTCTATTGTTTCAGTATATCTACCAAGATAATTAAGAGCAGCTCCTTTGTTATTGTAGGCAATCGTAAAATCGGGTTTGATCCTGATGGATTCATTACATGACACAATTGCTTCTTCATGTCTGGACAGTTCATTAAGTGCGTAACCTTTATTATTCCATGCTGCTGCGCAAAAAATATTATTCCCAGATTTGAGCCTTATCACTTCGTCATACGCTTCAATTGATTCCTCGTGTATAGAGAGCACTGTAAGCGCTACCCCTTTTGAAAAATATGTATATGCATCATCATTATGATCTAGACTGAGAGCTTTATTATATATACTCGTTGCTTCTTCTGTATTTCCTTGAGCAGCTAGTATTCTTACTTTAACATAATATCCAGCAGGGTCATTTGGATCTAGATTTATGGCCTTATTTATTACTTCAATTGCTTCAGTGATCATGCCCTGAAAGCGCAGTAGATTTGCTTTTTTTGAGTAAGCTCTTGCAAGATTATTGTCTAAGAGAATTGCTTGATCATATAATTCAATAGCTTCTTCTATTTTATCTAGGTATAAGAAGAGTTCATCTCCAATGTCTAGTAATTCTTGGGGATTTTGCATTGAGGCACCGTCTTTACTAGCGTCATTAGCTAGAGAGTTTTCATCTTGCGCCTTGGCTAGTGCTTCTGCAGGGATGTTTGATTCCTCAGATGCGACTTTGAACTTTTCAAGTAATTTTTCTCTCTCCCCGAACATTCTTTGTATATAATCAAGATTTACTTTAGAGAGCTTCATAGAATCAAGTAAGCTCTTATCGCGAGAGATTTCATAGGCTGTATTTAGACAATCAAGTATTTCTATTTCTGATGCTTCGTTATGTTCTTCTTGCATATTTTGAAGAACTTCTGCCTTAGCTAAATAAGCAAGTATATGTTTATCGTCTAGCATGATGGCCTTATTGTATGATTCGATTGAATCAATGTATCTATAAAGCTTTTTTTGCGCAAGACCTTTGTTAAAATAGTTTTTAGCGCAAAATTTAGTGTCACCTAATTTTAGTGATATTGCTTTATCGTAGCTTTCTATTGCTCTTTGATAGTCGCCGTTTTTATAAAATCTGTTACCTGCAGCAAGAGCACTAAGTGCAGCTTTTGTATTATTATTCAGATAGTTACTAAGCATAATGAATTACCCCTTTTAATTTAAATATTTATTTTAAATTTTTACGTTCCAAGTTTTACCTAGAGTTTAACTTGTATTGTAATTACAAAAAGTGGTTCCTATTTTTATGAAAGAATATATAAGAGAGTGCTTAATTTCGAGAGTGTAATACCAAATCCCATTTTTAAGTACTACTTCGTCGCTCGTCGCTCACCTAACATGTAGTAGGCTTCGCTCCTCGCTCCTAGTATTATTTAATCTGGGATTTGGTATAATTTGAGAATGTAAATTCTCTATATTCTTTGATAAATGCTTATAATTACCAATTTAAATAATTGGTAAAATCCTTAAAAATAAGAGTAAAGTTCTAGTTAATATCTGTCAATAGTTTTTTTGGTGAGGATATTTGTGCTGGATAATTTTAGGCTAGTGGAATTAGAAATAAGATTCAATACAAGAATTAAGTAATACTAGAGATTTGGTATGAAATGGGATTTGGGGCATAAAATTCTATTTAACTCTCTCTAAAAGCTCAGCTCTGCTCTCCTTAGCGCTTCAATTTGATCCCGTATTTTTGCGGCTTCTTCAAACTCAAGATTCGAAGCGGCTGTTTTCATATCTTTCCTGAGCTGCTCAATAT
Organism: Rickettsiaceae bacterium; assembly: GCA_033763595.1. GTDB lineage: Bacteria > Pseudomonadota > Alphaproteobacteria > Rickettsiales > Rickettsiaceae > JANRKH01. The sequence continues at coordinate 16,764 of JANRKH010000032.1, read as the reverse complement.
ATTTTTCAATAGCATTCTTGTTCTTCATCATTTTGATCAAATCAACATCAGTTTTGCCAGATAATTCCTCGACTTTTTCTATATCTATTAAGGTAGATATTTTTTTACTTACAGTTTTTGGCGTAATATTATGTTTAATATTATGCTCTTCCTGAATTTTTCTACGTCTGTTAGTTTCAGACAAAGCCTTATCAATCGACTTCGTAATCACATCAGCATAAAGAATCACTCTGCCTTCACTATTTCTTGCTGCTCTTCCTATAGTCTGGATAAGCGATACTTCTGAGCGCAAAAATCCCTCCTTATCTGCGTCTAAAATTGCAACAAGTCCGCACTCAGGAATATCAAGCCCTTCCCTCAATAAATTAATACCTACTAAAATATCAATTTTGCCAGATCTTAAATCATTTATTATTTCAACTCGTTCTAGAGTTTGGATTTCGGAGTGAAGATAAGTTACATTATATCCGGCATCTGCTAAGTACTCGCTGAGATTTTCTGCCATTTTTTTTGTAAGAGTCGTTACAAGAACTCTAAACCCTTTAGCAATAGTTACTCTCACCTCTTCCATCAGATCATCTACCTGATTTGTTGCAGGGCGTACCTCGCATAAAGGATCAAGAAGTCCGGTTGGCCTGATAATCATCTCAACGAATTCGCCTGAAGTTTTTTCCATTTCAAATTTGCCTGGAGTCGCAGAAACAAAGGTAGTGAGGGGCCTATACTCCTCCCATTCTTCAAATTTCAGCGGCCTATTATCAAGCGCAGAAGGCAGCCTAAACCCATGCTCAACTAGAACAGTTTTCCTTGCTCTATCTCCATTATACATAGCACCAATCTGCGGCACGGTCACATGGCTTTCATCGATAAAAAGCAGTGCATCTTTAGGCAAATACTCAAATAATGTTGGGGGCGGCACGCCCTCACCCCTTCCTGACAAATACCTAGAATAATTTTCTATACCTTTACATGTGCCCGTTTCTGCAAGCATTTCAAGGTCAAACTGAGTTCTTTGATTTAACCTTTGATATTCAAGATGCTTTCCACTTGATTTAAAGAATGCAAGCCTATGCTGGAGCTCTTCTTCAATCCCCGTAATCGCATTCTTGATAACTTCTTTTGGGGTCACAAAGTGAGATTTTGCATAAATAACAGCAGCGCTTAGTTTTGCAGTTTTGTGCCCTGTCAGAGGATCAAACTCATAAATATTTTCTATTTCATCACCGAAAAAAACAAGCCTCCAGGCTTTATCTGCATAATGCGAGGGGAATATATCTATATTCTCACCGCTCACTCTAAACGTACCTCTAACGAAGTTTATGTCATTTCTTTCGTATTGCAAATCAACTAAGCTGGCTAAGATTTTTTGCCTATTGCATTTTTGACCCTTCTGAACCGTTAAAACCATCTGATAATATAACTCAGGAGATCCAAGTCCATATATACAAGATACGGATGATACAACTATCACATCTCTTCTTTCAAGAAGAGATCTAGTAGCTGAATGCCTCATCAAATCTATTTGTTCATTAATCGATGAATCTTTTTCGATAAATGTATCTGTCCTTGGTATGTAGGCTTCTGGTTGATAATAATCATAATAAGAAACAAAATATTCAACAGCATTCCTAGGAAATAATTCGCGCATTTCAGAGTATAGCTGGGCCGCAAGTGTTTTATTATGCGCCATAATCAGAGCTGGTCTGTTTGTACGCTCTATGATATTTGCTATAGTATAAGTCTTGCCCGATCCTGTAATGCCAAGTAATACTTGATCTTTAAGTTTTTGTTCAATGCCAATAGTGATTTTATCTATGGCTTTTGGCTGATCACCTGCTGGTTTATATTTAGATACAAGATGAAATTCTGACATAAGAAAATTTTAAATATTTATAATAAACTAACCTATATAATTTCTCAAGATTATAGTCTCATAGGTGTTTGAAATTTTACAGAAGGTTATAAATGCGGAGTGCTTGTCGGAGCGCTAACTGCGCTAACGTCAGTATTGACAATATTTGTGATTGATAGAATCTTGAATTTTTTTTAAGGGATATTTCAAACGATCAAGAAAAACATATTGATCTAGGTCAAGATTTACAGCAATACTCCAATCAAACATCTAATCAAGCGTTTGACTTACTCTCGTGATTTGGTAGGCTCAATATACTCTAATGATTCAGATTCAGCAAATTAAGTATAGAGCGGAATAATGTCGCCTCTCAAATGAAAACCTAATATCAAAAATTGATACTTTTTAGACTAAGAGAAGCGCTGATTGATTTATTCTTCTTTATTTTTCTTGCTAAATCATACGTATAATCTCTGTAAATTTTGATAGTTGATGTTACGCAATCAATTTTGAATGTAACTCCTATTCCTTCTTCTAATTTTTTGGGGGATTTTTTATTTGATAAATCAAGTCGCATCTCTCCAAATAAAGTTGCATTTTCGTTCATTTTTAGGCTAAATTGTGTATAGTTCTGTTTTATAGTTTTTGAGTCTTTTATGAAAAATTCGGAATTTTGATAATCGCTAAACAAACTATCAAGAAATGTGAAACTATTTTGCAAAGACACTAAATCATTGTGCACGAACGCAAGTACTTCGTCTCTGACTGACGCAAAATTTTTGGCCTTTTTTTGAAATCTGTAATATAGCTCAAAATTATCGCCATAAGAATAAGATGCTTTACCTACATAGTTACTTTTCGCGCTCGCCACTTCTGAATCATATTTGATCAATTGACCAAGAAAACCAGAAACTGTCCAATTATTCGAAACAATATAGCCATTAACACCATATCCTATTCTATTTCCATATTCCCTGAAATCTATGCCACTATATCTCGATGAGTCGAAGATATTATTCTCATTTATGTCAATATTAGGAGAATCGATTAAATCATACTTACTTACTTTGTACGGCCTTCTTCTTCCAAAGTAACAATTTGTCTGAGGCTCTATTATGAGACCGCCTTTTGACCCTGAAACAAAAAATGGCCATCTCAGTCCTACATGCGCCTCTGGTGAATTTCTTGATATGGTTTTGTTTTTTATTGTGTAACTCATTTGCTTTGCTCGCTTGATTGAGTATAAATCAAGATTATCCGCGATAGACAAAGCCCAGCTTTCGCCATAATACCCGTCTAAAATTCTATTGATGTTGACCTCGGAGCTATTTCTTAAGATATTTTTTTCGTCTCGCTCAAAATAATTTACAAATTTATTCTTTACTGTCATGTTTACTCCACTCGCAAAATATATATCTTTCTTGTAAATAATATTTGGAAGTGCATGTGGATAATTGCCAGGACTATCCTCTGATCTTAGTCCTTGATATTTCTGCATGTCTCCGTAAAAATATTGATTTTCGTCGATTTTATATGCATACATATCCGATTTTAGGTAAGATCTTGTATCGAAATAATAATTCTTTATATAAGCCTTGTCTGACACTTGCTCAAATTTAAATCCGTATTTCAATCTATCGCTGTTAAATTTGCCAGATGTATCAATATGATATCCTCTTTGATTTTCAGGTAACTTTCTATGGTCTTTGATGTCTATAAAACTCCCACTAGCAGTATATTTGCCCAGTTTTGTTACATGTCTAAATTCACCCTCATGAATAAGAAGCCCCCCGCCAATTCTAGGCGTATACGTTAAATCCATATTTTCTTTTATCAGCAAATATAATGGGACTCTGAGTGTAGCCTTATACACTTCAGGTCTAAGTATTCCTGACCTTGGAGGGGCCCCCTTTATGGGATGTGCAAAATATGGCACAGCTAGTATTTTAAATCCAGCTACTTTTAGCGAAGCGTTTCTATATATAACCTCTTTTTTGTCTAGATCGAGAATAGTTTGAGCTGCGTTAATTTGCCACAAAGGATTGTTATTTATGCAAACTTTACACGGAGAAAACGCGCCTTCATAAGCCTCTAACACATCTTCCTTGTTTTTTTTGATGATAGTTTTTGCTATGATCACATCAGAATCATTTAGCTTAACCATAACATTTTGCATTTTTGAGGCTTTAGTTTTTCCGTCGATAAATAATTGTGAGGCTATTAACTTTTGTTTTGCTATTTTAGCAAAAATTTCACTTTTGACCCATAATTTTTTTTCAAGAGTATCTATTATAACCTCATCAGTAGTTATGTATAAATCTCCATTTAAAAATTCTACATTGCCTTTGGCGATGACTATATTATCAGCTTTATTATAAATAATTTTGTCAGCTTTGATGATAGAGTTTGTATCACCTAGCATTGATTCCAAGGCGGAAGCTCTCGCTCTATCGTAAAACATAGACAGCGATAACATAAATACGAAAATTTTGAGGTATGGGTTTTGTATCATCGAGTTTTTACTAGAACGTGAACCATAAAAACACTAATATAGAGAAAATTAAAATTATATCAAACGACTAAAATGCGAACCAACATTGCAGAAGAAAAAATGGAGATTAAGGAGTTTACTGTAAGCGAATTATCTCAGCTTATAAAAAGAGTGATAGATCAAAATTTCGATGGGTATATTAAAATCAAGGGAGAAATTTCTGGTCTTAAGATTGCAGCTTCAGGTCATGCGTACTTTAATCTTAAAGATGAGAATGCACTTATAACATGCACTTGCTGGAGATCCGCTCTTGGAAGAATAAATTTTAGATTAGAGGAGGGCATGGAGGTTGTAGCTACAGGCAAGCTCACCATTTATCAGGTGCAATCAAAATATCAGTTCTCTGTCGATAAAATTGAAGTTAGCGGAACAGGAGCGCTTATGGAGCTTTTGCTTAAGCGCAAGGAAGCACTTGCTAAAGAGGGATTATTTGACGCAAGTAGAAAAAAACCAATACCATTTTTTCCAAAAAGAATAGGCGTCATAACTTCTCCTGTTGGTTCAGTTATACAAGATATTATACATAGGGTCAAAGAAAGATGTCCTGCAATAATTATGCTATGGCCTGTTGCAGTTCAGGGCGAGACTTGTGCTTTTGAAGTATCTTCTGCTATCAACGGATTTAATAACATAAGAAAAGAAGTTCGTCCCGATGTAATAATAGTTGCAAGAGGAGGAGGGTCTATAGAGGACTTATGGGGGTTTAATGAAGAAATAGTGGCAAGAGCGACTGCTAATTCCTCTATTCCAATAATTTCTGCAATAGGCCATGAAACGGACTTTACGCTTATAGATTTTGCGAGCTCACTGAGAGCGCCAACGCCTACTGCCGCAGCTGAAATAGCAACTCCTGTCCTACTCGATATTAAGGCTAAAATCTCTATGATAAATAATCGTATTAATAATTCTAGAGCAAATATAATATATAATTTTTCATCAAGACTAAGTCTTGTATTTAAAAGCCTAGCCCAGCAGGATCGTTTTTTATATCAAAAATACCAAAGATTAGACGAGGCTGTTTTTAGACTCAAAAACAGCCTTCCAAATAATTTAAAGGTTAAGTATACACACCTCAAATCTCTGAGGCTTCCGATTAATGTTATTAACTCTATTATACAAAAGAATCATACTTCTTGTATAAATTTGTTCAAAAGCTCTACAGTCAGTATCAATGGATTTATTCTGAGTCTTGCCAATAAAATTAGTTTAAATAATAAAATGCTAGAAACTATGAGCACAGACAAAGTTCTTGCTAGGGGCTTTACCATTACTAGGTCTCAGTCTGGAACTCTACTAACTAGCAAAGAGTTAGCAACAAATGAGATTTCAATAGAAGTTGAATGGAAAGACGGAAAGCTTATATTAATTAACAAAAAACCATGAATCAAGCACGCCGAAAACCTAATATGCAAGATGCATTAAAGTTCTTTGCTCTGATTTCTATGATTTTAGATCACGCAAGTTACTATCTTTTGAAGATTTTATGGCTTAGGGTCGTCGGCCGATTTGCATTTGCAATTTTTTTATTTTTTGCTGGATATAACTACTACAAGAAAAAGAAACTACTGGGAATTAGTTTTTGCGTTGATCATCAGAGATATTTTAATATTTTTCTATGGGGAGTAATTTTACAAATTATACAATATCTCATATTTGGGCATAATATAGGGGCGCTGAACATATTAATCTCCATTATAATTAATCTTATGCTAGTAGATCTTGTGTTGCATTACGAAATTCCTTATTATTTTTCGTGCTTGTTTTTTGGCTTCCTTTCTATCTATACCTCGCAGATTATCGATTATGGCAATTTTCCTGCCATTTTCATTATTCTTGGAATTATTGCACAAAGAACAAGGGGGTTAGAATTTCAGATTTTACTCATACTTTCGCTTCTGAGTTTATTGGTTCTTGAGATACAAACACTTCACTTCGAAACTACGCAAATAATTCTAACATCATTAGTATTTATTATTGTTTTTTTGCTACTTTCGAACCTGAACTTTGAAAAAGAGGTAAAATATCGACCATTACTTATTTCTAGATATGCTCTTCATGTGTATATAGCCCATATTTTGATCATATATACTATTCATGTTGCAAAAGTGGCTTTTTAATTTTATGTAGTTCGGGCGTATTTTTACTTTTATTCTTTTTTACTTGATATACATCAGACTTCCTCGAACACTCGCTCCTAGGGAGCTAGCAGGAGAAGCTCACGTGGCCAAACGGAGTATACATAAGTTATACCAAATCCCAGATTAAATAATACTAGGAGCGAGGAGTGAAGCCTACTACATGCTAGGTGAGCGACGAGCGACAAAGTAGTACTTAAAAATGGGATTTGGTATTACATGAGGATCCGGGCAGAGTACCTGAGGCGCAATTGCCTCTAGGAGTAGAGTTTTAGGAGAGGTTTATCATCACATAACCCAAAAATTCCTTGGCTCTACTTAACTCTTAAGGACGTTAAGCTCTTAATATGAATTTTGGGGAGGGCTTCCTTAAATACGTGTGCATAGGAGAATTATGCTGCAATGCGTTTGGGTTCTTTAAACATGGGCTTTGGCAAAGTTATTCAAGGCAAAATTATTCAAAAAGGGCTTTTTATGGCAACAAGTTTTTTGGTTAATTCTATTGCTTTTGCGATGTTAGATTTGGCTGAGGAATTGGTGGGCGATGACAGGTTCGAACTGCCGACAATCTCGGTGTAAACGAGGCGCTCTACCAGCTGAGCTAATCGCCCTCATATAAATTATTTAAACAAAAATTCCTATGTCATAAACGAATTAGGTAGTTAGTCTTATGCCAAATCCCAGGAATTAAACCTAAATATGGATTTGAGGTCGAGCATGGTTCTAGAGTAGACCTCTCCTAAAACTCTACTCCTAGAGGCAATTGCGCCGCCCGCGCAAGTATAGCAGAATCCTCCGTACCTCATGTACGCTGCGGTTTTGCGCTCCGCCTGCTCCTGGCTACTAGCCCGCCAGGAGCGAGTTTCCGAAGAGGCCTAGTATATAAACGTTGCGCAATAGTTGAATCTAGCTGCATTTCGTTTGTATCATGCATTTGGAATTATTCATTTGATCATTTAGCTTGATCATTTAAAAATTGGATTTAGCATGGACTTATGTAATCTTTATACACACTGTGCGCTCAGAGTCCACAAAAAAATCAGCTTGAAACAAAAAAACTACTCGATGAAAAACTCTCAATGCAAAATCAATGTTACCCTTTCGAAACTCGCGCCCTTGCAAGCAAGCCCTAGAAAAGCGCGGGGGAAGCTTGGAGCCGCATGGTATAGACTTCTCCGAAAACTCTACTCCTAGAGGCAATTGCGCCTTGCGCAAGTATAGCAGAATCCTCACGCGCCTCTATTACGCTTGCGGTTTTGCGCTCCGCCTGCTCCATCTACTAGCTTGCAAGTAAGCGAGTTTTTCGAAGAGGTCTAATATGACAACGCGTAGGGCCCTGCTTTACTATATGCGTAAGTGTACAATTGCCGCTAGGAGTAGAGTTTTTAGGAGAGGTCTATTTATTCTTTACTAGACCTCCCTGCATAACCTAGAGCCTAGAAATTTTTCTAAAAAAACTTAAGCTACCTGAACACAGATAAACTATTCAGAGACGCGAAAAGCATTTTTTATCGCAAAATTACCACTTAAATCAAGGTTGTGCGGAGAGGTCTAATGCTTTAGTTTCTAAATGGCGCACCCGAGAGGAGTCGAACCCCTAACCTCATGATCCGTAGTCATACGCTCTATCCAATTGAGCTACGGGTGCATTGGGAAAATGGCATAATTTATACCACCTCTCCTAAAAACTCTACTCCTAGCGGCAATTGCGTCGCCCGCTCATGTAGCAGGATTCATGTACCCACAGTACACTTTAGCTCCGCGTCCTCCTTCTATTAGCTCGCAAGTAAGCGAGTTTTCCTGAGAGGAGTAAAAGCCAAGTTCAATTACCCAGGCTCTCGAGTCCTCGAGAGAAAATCAAATGAATATTAAGGCTCAGTTTTAGTTTACATGTAGAAATATCTTCTGACGGATATTCTTGAGTGCGCAGCAACACATGGATTTTTTACAGGGGCCCATTCTTTATATATCGGTCATCTATATTATACCAAATCCCATTTTTAAGTACTTTCTTCTAGCTCGTCGCTCACCTAGCATGTAGTAGGCTTCGCTCCTCTCTCCTAGTATTATTTAATTCTAGAGATTTGGTATTAGACCTCCCAGCATAACCTTGATTTAAGTGGTCAATTTGCCCGAAAAAATTGCTTTTCGCTTCTCTTTGTACTTGTCTATGTTCAGGTAAAAAGGCTGCTTTTTTCGTGTGGCTTCCAAGGCTCTACTTATTGGTTATACAAGGAACTCTATTATCTTCCAATTTATACTAATGAATACAGATGATCTACGCCAACAAACCTAGAAACTTAATTTTTATTCGCTAAAAAAGATAGGCCAGCAAACTTTTTGTTAAAACTACTGACATTTTTGTTTGAGTCGCTAACACTTGCAAGTCCTTTGCCAGTCCAGGCTGGATGTTTCTTAAAGCTCACGTCCATTATCATTCTTCCTTCTTTGCTGGTAGAATTTGTGAGAAACTCCTCTCCATCTATGACAATAACTAGTGGCTGATAATCAGGGTGTTTGTCTTTTTGCATGTTTAAATTTCGCCTTTGGTTTTTATCATTTTTCTAACTTCAGAAGCCTTCTTAGATATCAAATCCAGCTCAGCATCTAGTAGAAAATTATCAAGTCCTCCTTTAGATTCTACGGCTCTAATAGCCCTGGTCGCTATTCTAAACTTGAACCCACGACCAAGAACATCACTATATAATGTAACATTCTGTAGGTTAGGTAGGAACCTTCTCCTAGTTTTACGCTGGGAGTGAGATACATTATTTCCAGATAACACTCCTGTGCCTGTTAATTCACAAATTCTTGACATTTATTGTAACCTTTTATAGATTTCACGTTATACAAATTTTCATTCTTAGTGATCCAAGCTTAATTATCTAAATAAATTTCTACAGTCTAAGCAACAATGCTTATTCATATTGACCTTTAGTAAAGCGAAACCAAGGCAATGAATCTGTAGTTTTACCTGAGAAATGTTATGATACCAAATCAAATTAAGTACTTGGCACTAGCCCGCTTTCTATATAGCTCGGCTTCTACCTAAAATATAATACGCTCAGTTACTTGCTTCTAGTATTATCTAATTTCGAGATTTGATATACACACATACCAATCTCAATATACTAATAATTTGAAATCATTGATTTGGAGCCGCGCTAATGATATAAATGTAAAGCAATACTTCCGATACTAGGACTTTAGGTCTTTGCTAGAACATTTATGCGATCATTAGACAAAATCAGGCGTAACCCATTGTCAAATTTCACGATTGTCAAATTTCACGGTTGTCAAATTTCATTTGACACACTTGATTATTTCTTCAAGATTGATTATTTCACAAATCGGATTACTGGACAAATCTGACTTCTTGAACAGAGCAAAATCAATGCAAGTACGAATGTAATCTGTAAGTAAAGCGAAATTTATATATTTTTTCTTGTTTTGTCAAGAAGATAGGTTGAAGAATTACAAAAAATCAAAAAATAGTCTTATACCAAATCCCATTTTTAAGTACTTATCGTATAGCTCGTCGCTAAAGGCTTACACGAAAGTAGGCTTCGTGACTTGCTCCTAGTATTATTTAATTCTAGAGATTTGGTATTAAGCAGCTCTCTTTAACTAACTTTATTTAAACTAGCTCTAAACCGCACTATGTTCTCTTTCGTATTTTTCGTGCCTTTCCTGAGCCTCGATACATAAAGTTGCAACGGGTCTTGCTTCTAGTCTTTTAAGACCTATATTTTCACCTGTCTCTTCACAATATCCGTAAGTGCCTTTATCTAGCCTTACAAGAGCTTCGTTAATTTTATCAATAAGTTTTTTATATCTACCTCTTGTCCTAAGTTCAAAAGCAGTCTCAGTCTCAAGGGAGGCTCTATCGTTAATATCAGGCTCATTCCAATTTTCTTCTTTTAAATGATCTAGTGTTGATTTTGATTCTTCAAGCAAGCTATTCTTCCATTGAACCAACTTCCTTCTGAAATATTCTTGCTGGTATTCGTTCATATATTCTTCATCTTCGGTTGGTTTATAACCATCCGGCAGATCTACTTGTTTCATGAATTTGGACATTTAATTGAATAAAAAAAAATATATATTTAAGAAATATGTAATGCAAGGACAATTTGGCAAATACAATGCCGCTATAATATAATGTTGTATAGAAACACTATAGCAATAAACAAATCGAAGCTAGGGCAGCTTTACTGCTTACATTGAGTTGCAAAATAACTGAAAATATGGTTGAGTTTGTTATATAAGTAATAAAATAATAATAATGACCACAAGACCTGAATTTGCTGAATTAATTATCGGAGATAGAAAAATAAAACTACCAATCTTATACTCAAGTATAGGTCCAGGCGTGATAGACATAAATAAACTTTACCAAGAAACAGGTTTTTTTACGTATGATCCTGGATTTATGTCTACTGCATCTTGTGAATCTAAAATTACTTTTATCGATGGTGACCAAGGGATACTAAGACACAGAGGTTACGACATTAAAGAGCTGGCCGAGAAATGTGATTTTTTAGAGGTTGTGTATCTATTGTTTTTTGGAGAATTACCAACAGAACAAGAATATACCTCCTTTGAAGAAAAAATCACCAATCATACTATGGTAAACGAGCAGCTTCACAATCTTATAAGCGGATTTAGACATTCAGCACATCCTATGGCAATTGTTCTAAGCGCATTCGGATCTCTATCGTCTATTTATCATGATGTACTAGATATTAATGACGAAGCAGCAAGGAAACTTGCGGCCATTAGGATGGTTGCAAAAATACCGACAATTTCTGCAATGGCATACAAATATTCTATAGGGCAGCCTTTTGTCTATCCAAAAAACGAACTAGGATATGCAGAAAATTTTTTACATATGCTTTTTGCTACTCCTTGCGAAGAGTATAAAGTAAACAAAATATTATCTTCAGCGTTAAATAAAATTTTTATATTACATGCAGATCATGAGCAAAATGCCTCAACTTCCACAGTTAGAACTGCAGGATCTTCTGGCGCGAACCCATTTGCGTGTTTAAGCGCAGGGATTGCATCCCTTTGGGGCCCTGCTCATGGAGGCGCAAACGAAGCTGTCATAAATATGCTTAAAGCAATTGGAGATGTGAAAAATATCCCAAAATTCATAGAAAAAGCAAAAGATAAAACCAGTAGCTCAAGGTTAATGGGATTCGGACATAGGGTTTATAAAAATTACGATCCAAGAGCCGCGGTGTTAAAGATAGAGTGCGAAAAAGTGTTAAAAGAGCTAGGGCAGCATAACAATCCTCTGCTTGCTATTGCCAAAGAACTTGAAAAAATAGCACTGAGTGATCCATATTTCGTTGAGAGAAAATTATATCCTAATGTCGATTTTTACTCTGGCATAATTTATGAAGCGATGAATATTCCTTCACAGCTTTTTACTGTTCTATTTGCGCTTGCAAGAACGGCTGGGTGGATGGCTCAGTGGCTTGAAATGCACAAAATGCCAGTGCAAAAAATTAGTAGGCCAAGACAGTTATATAATGGCCATGTAGTTAGGGAATTTATCTCTAGAGACAAAAGGTAGAATTTATCATTATTTGAATAGACCTCCTCGAAAACTCGCTTACTTGCAAGCTAGTAGGGAGACCCTGTATATGATTGTGTCTAGGGGTTAGAAAGCAGAGAATGAATTGACGGGATATTTCATCCAGTTTTCAGCTTCAAAATCCTTTATGACGATGAAGAGATAGTCGAGTAATCTTTCAACTTTGTCAAAAGATTGCTTGTTTTTAGTAGCCTTCCTAATTTTCTTATTTAGACTCTCTATACTGTTAGTAGTATAGATCATTCGCCTGATTTCGCAAGGAAATTTTATATATGTAAAATAATATTCTATGTTTTTATCCTCGTCAAAATCAAAGGTCTTTATTACTGAAGGATATGTGGATTTCCACTTTGTCACAAAGCTTTGAAGCTTCGCTTTTGCAGCCTCTAAGCTTGCACCTTTGTCGAAATTATCAAAAACCTCTTTTAAATCATTCGCGACGTTCTGCTTGTCATTAGGTCTTACTTTATTGAGAGAGCCCCTTATTTTATGCACGACACATTTTTGGAAAGCTGCTCCAGGGAAATATTGATGTACCTGATCTTCAAGAGCTGGTAGCCCATCTGCGACGATCAAATCAATTTTTTTTACACCTCGCTCTTTTAACTTGGCAAGACCCTCTCCCCAGCTAGTGGCAGATTCCGTAGGATTCACATCTAAATAAAGCAGCTCTCTTTTATTATCACTTCTAACTCCATAGATAATATGTACAGGCTCTTTAGCGTAAGAATTTTCTCTTTTTACAGTAATATAAATAGCATCCATAAAAATAACTTTATAATAAGTATCTAGAGGTGAATTTTGCCATGCTAATCTAAGTTCATTAAACCGTTCAGCAAGGTTACTAACTTGGCTGTAGCTAATTTCTTCCCCAAAAAAATCTTTTAATGTCTCAGAAATATCTCTGCAAGTAAGACCTTTACGATAAAGTTTTAGAACAAGATCATTGACTTGCTCCTGTTGATATTTGAGTATTTCGATGGTGAGTGGTTTAAAGTCTGTATATCTAGTTCTAGGTATATTGATGATCATAGAGTTACGAGCTAGAGATTTAAAGCTTCTTGGATATGTGCCGTTGCCTTTCTCGCGTACGCCATCTTTTTTAAGTTGCAAGGGGATATTCAGTTCTTTCAAGTAACATGAGATTCTCAAGGGAAAGCATTACGAATTGCTCTAGTGAGAAATTGGACATAGAGGATCGCATACCTTTAAGGTTAGAGAGGAGAATTGCGCCATATTTAGTGTCAATACCTGAGCTGGAGGGAATGTTAGTTGTTTGTTTGGAAGATTCAATTCTGCTTGAATCAGAAGATTTGTGTGATATATTATTCATAATAAGCCTTTATTTATGATGATGTTAATAAAGAGCAAAACTTATACACAAGCTCCACAAGCTCATAACCAGAAGCACAAAACACTAGCAAGAAGTAGAGCTCGTTTTGCACTTCTTAGCTTGTGGATTTGTGCATAAGTTTTACCATATCATTCATCTACACCCTAACACAAAGACACAATCATATCAACGGTCCTTTTTTCCAGCATTATGCTCTTCTAATCTTCGCTCAACATTTGATGTTAAACCAACGTAATATCTGTCAGGATTATTTTCGCTTTGAATGGAATATACAAAATACATAAACTGCCCGTCTTCGTTTCATTCGTCTACGCCACGCTTCGACGTAATTTCACTACGAAGTGGCACCCACGCCATAGCGCGTTCCGCGCGACGGCGGATGGCGGAGATCAGTTTGCCCCAACCTAACCAACTCCAATACTTAAGGTGGTATAGTCATGTTTTCACTCTCTAAGGCAATTATAGATGCGTACTTGGAGAGATAGGATGCCGATACAACTTTATGATTCATTGGATAATTGTTGATAAGCTGAACACACTGCTTCAAACCTCTTTTTTGCATAGGTATGTATAGAATTTGATTTTGCCAAAAGTAACTTGTATGGCCTACCTTTTTCTTCGGTATCATAATCTATCGGCACTTCCAACTCATCAATCATGCTCATTATATGGTAACGGATATCTTGGTTTATTGGCCATATCTTATTCTTCTCGCTTCGAGAATTCATAAAGTCATTGAATATCCCACAATATTCGCAATTACATTCCGACTTAGCATCTATGGTCCAATCATCCTGATTTCTCAAACCAGTGTCTATCTCATTTTGTAAAATATGCAATATATAGGTCTTTAATAAAGTATATAGTTCTGGACTTCTGATTATAGCCAATAATTTAATTAATTCTAAAGCTGGATACAGTTTCGGTTTTGAGATTACATATTCCAATACTTCTTTTTGTGTATTTGCATCATCTATAATTTGCAAAGCTTGTATTAATTCTTTTATCAGCAGGACTATGGTCTTGAATTTTTCGGCAAGAGATAGAGGTTTTTTAATATTAACCATAGCATCCGCCGCTTTAATACAGCTAATTTGATATTCAACGAGCTTATTAACAACAGACATACTTGCTTTATTACTCACAAATTCCTGAATTATGCTTGCAAATTTTTCGTATATTTCATTCGTTCCCCTCTTATTTTTAGCATTATTGAGCCAGTTATCCAGAGTCTTTAATGCCCATTCTTATCCATAATGCGAGAAGAGTTTGCATATCAAATCATTTGCGCCATTCAACATACTTGCACTGGAGCAATGTTGTAGAATTGTCTCGGCGACGCTATGGTCATTAACCAAAATTGCAAGCTCAAGCAATAACCTCAGATCGATAAGTTTGTGCTGATGCTTAGACCAGTGAAGCCATAGCTTCTCCAATTGAAGCTTAATCGCCGCTGCAGATGACTCGTTAAGCAATGCCTGTATCACAGTATTAGGATCGTTTAAAAAACTTAGAGCAAAGCTATCCGATTTTTTGTAAATAATAATAGCGGCCCTATGATACCAATAATCTACAGTATTACCATAATTACCCATATATCCTTCGTATTCAGTCTCAAATGGCTTGAATTCTTCATTTGGCAAATGATAACAGACAGCTTTTTCCCTAATATATTGGTCGTATTGTACAACTTTTGAGTTTATGTCAATTACATGAACTACGTTGATTTCAGTGTCTATAAGATCCTGTGGCTCTGCGTCTTCATTAGAATCGCCATAATCATATCCGCCATCTGCGCTCCAGATCTCTCTTGCTTCAATAAGCGCCAGCAAGACCTCGCAATCAGCATCTTTTGCCGCTCTTTTTATAAGCTCTGCTCTTAATTGGTCGGCTCCACGCAAAAGACTCCATGATAACCCATGTTTTGTATACTGATGATTCAGCAAGTATGTAATAAATGGTATGGGCGCATAAGAATATGCCTCATACTCCTTAAGAGTGTTTAGCATCACCTCTTTTAACGCTGCTTTATGCATAGTGATCGCATCTATTTCTTTCTCAGCGATGCCAGCCCTTGATTCGGCAACGAGGTTGAAAGTAACAACAACTCTATAACCATCCAGGACTTTCTCTAATTCATGCTGACAATCGCTATAAAAAGCAATAAATTTTATATTAGCGCTATTAATGTTCTCTGATTTGCATTCTACCTCCTCACCATAATGCTGTATTTTTAATGCACCGCCAATATGTGGCGATGGTAGCACCATAACAAGAGTTGCAAGCATGCCATTCAGTTTTTCTGTATCTTGATGCTGGGCAAAAAACTGCCCCTTCGAATAAATAAGGATATTATGCAGATGCGGTGTTAAATAAATATCTTCAGATAAGCCTAACTTATTTCTTATATTGTCTAAAATAGAAGAAAATTTATTCACATTGTAACTAATATTTATCTTCTCGGCACTAATCTCATTGGTATCTCTTACATCTTTATCGTATAACGTCTGATCACGCAGTCCGAATTTGGCGGGCTCAGTAGCAGCTAGCATTTTCTGTATCGTATCGCTAGAAAGTGGTAGGGCTATATTTCCGCAACCATCTACACTGATGCGTAATTCTAACTCGTTTGGGCTTATGCTATCTTCAGCATAATAAGACCCACTACTAACGTTTACGTCATTTATTTGCTCTAAAATGCTAATAAAACTTTCAGCTGCACCCATATCTATACCCTATATTTAATACAATAACTTGCTGTAAATTTTTTGTAATATATTGCAAAAAATACTCTTTATTTGTGACACGCAAGAAACATGAGTGTTATACTACACCACCTAATTGCTTGTACAAATAAAAATTTTATCTCTACCAACGACTCAAAGTATGACGATGAGATAACTTAATATCTTTTCTTTATCATCTTGACTAAGAAAAGATAATCCGATATACTTTCTTAAGTAGGGAGACTTAAGAAAAGATGGCTTATGAATAAAAGAATAGGAATATATATTACACAAAAGATCTCTGGTGAGTCATATAAAGCATATGTTCCTGCAAAACTACCGCCTGAACCACCAATAGAACTCACGATGCTTTATCCTTACCTTGAAAAAGCAACTCTGGCTTTAGCTGAATTAAATAGTATTCATAAGACTATTCCCAATACAGCGCTCTTTATCTACATGTATGTACGTAAAGAAGCTTTGCTTTCAAGCCAGATTGAAGGAACGCAGAGTTCTTTCTCAGATCTAATGCTATTTGAACATA
>JANRKH010000031.1:0-7484 GCA_033763595.1 Rickettsiaceae bacterium | reverse complement strand
ATAGCTTTTGCAGAATAAGCTCTTGCACAATTGTTATCTAACGAAATAGCTTGATCATATAATTCAATAGCTTCTATCTTTTTACGAAAATAAAAAAGCTTACCTGCTTCCTTTAAGAGCTCCTGAACTTTTTGCGTTCGTAGGTGGTCCTCTGGTTTTGTTTTGGCATTTTCGTTAGTCTTGTTGCTAGTCTCCTCGCTAATAACTTTGTCAGTCTCCTCTTTGGTCTTGCTATAAGTTTCTATGTTAACTCCCTGTTTAGTCTCCTCTTTGGTCTCATTCTCGGTTTTTGTTGTCGTTCCTTGGTTAGTCTTGTTGTTATCCCCTTCGTTAGTCTTTTTGGGTAAATTATTCATCATAGTTAAGTTGCCTGTTATTATTTTATTAGTTCATGTTGATTATTATTCAAACTTTAAACTTCACACTTTAAACTTCAAGCCTTAAACTTCACACTTTAAACTTCGTGAGCAAGATAGCACGTCATATACTCGAAATGCTAACTACTCGAAACGCTAACTACTCGAAATGTCACATGCTCGAAATGTCAACTGCTCGCAATGTCACATGCTCGAAATGACATATACTCGAAATGCTAGCTACTCGAAATTTCCTAGTAACTCCCTAATCAAAATTCATCTAATTTAAGAGAATAATATAAATTTAAGAGAATAATATAACTTATAGTTAATTAGTAACAATAGTCTTAACAGCTGTCAATATGATTTTTTTGAGGATTTTGCTGGGAAAATGTTTTTTGTGACGTTAAGACGTGAAGCATCGTTAGTACAAATAGGATTTTTTAGAAATAGTTTTCTGATATGCTTCCTCCAAACTTCAGAGAAAAAGAGGAATTTGGGTGAGTCGTATAGGAGACGAAAGTATCAAGTAAACTCTATTAAGCAATCTAGGTTCTGCGTATATAAACACGCCTGGTCATATTAGCTTGGCTGAATTCGCATATCTTTTTCAAAAATAAAGCCCAAAATTACAAATTCTCCGCACTACATGCGACCTATCTTTTCATAGTTGCAAAATTCGCAAAAAAATATCCACAAAACCTGTGGATAAGTTAGTGAGTAACTCAGGTAATTATACCTTCTTTTTTAGAAAATATGCCCTGGTCCTACGGTTTGCCTAAAAAATAGGCATAGCCCTCAAACCCGCATAAATACGTTCCTATATCTATACGAGCATATTGATTAAACCAAAAATTTATTAACTCAATAACAAATTAATAATCTGGTTCAGTATTGTGTATAAAATAATAATTTAATCCTCATAAATTACAAAAAAAGCTGGCAGCGCCTGAATTTTTATGATAGAGAATCTATATTTTTTACAGTGATGCCGCATGAGTTCTTACATTAAATACTTTGAAAACTCGATCTCCAAAATTAAGCAAGAAGGTAGATATAGAGATTTTCTTAATATTCAGCGCATGGTGGATAAATTTCCGGTTGCAAAAAATCTCGAAAGCGGGAAGGAAATTGTGATGTGGTGCATAAATGATTATCTTGGCATGGGTCAAGATAAAAGTGTTATAGATGCTGGTATCGATGCTCTAAATACCATGGGCGCAGGCGCAGGAGGAACAAGAAATATAGGAGGCAATAATAAAGCAGTTGTAGAACTTGAGTCAATTATTTCAAAATTTCATTCAAGAGAAGCTTCTCTTGTGTTTACATCTGGATATGTTGCAAATGATGCATGTCTTACTACTATATCTAAAATTATACCTGATATAGTCTTTTTTTCGGATGAAGATAATCACTCATCAATCATCAATGGTATAAGAAACTCAAGAGCTGATAAATTAATTTATAGGCATTTGGACACAAGATCACTTGAGGAGAATTTAAAAAAAATTGACATAAATAGACCAAAAATGATCGTATTTGAATCCGTTTACTCAATGGACGGCCTTGAGTCTAATACAAAAGAGATTTGCGCACTCGCTAAAGAATATAATGCTCTTACTTATATCGATGAGGTTCATACAGTAGGATTATACGGCGATAATGGTTCTGGTATTGCAAGAGAACGTAAAATTGATCATGAGATAGATATAATCCAAGGAACATTAGGAAAGGCGATAGGTGTATTTGGCGGGTATATTTCAGCTCGTAAGGAAATTATCGATGCAATAAGATCTGCCGCATCTGGATTTATTTTTACAACCGCCCTACCACCAGCTGTTGCTGCCTCAGCTCATAAAAGCATTTCTATGATTATGGAATCATCTTATTTAAGAGATATATTACATTCAAAAATCTCTTATCTAAAAAAACGCCTAGAGGAGAATCATATTAACTTCCTTGAAAATAATAGCCATATTATTCCTATAATCATAGGCGATCCAGATCTCGCACGCCTTGCTTCTAGGAAATTACTCGATGAGCATAGTATTTTTGTACAGCATATTAATTACCCAACAGTTCCAAAGGGAACAGAAAGACTCAGGATAACCTTAACTCCAGCTCATACAAACGAAATGATCAATCATCTTGTTGAATCTTTGCGGATTGTATTAAAAGATATTGCGATAAAGGGAACAATATCAGAAGTTGCATGATGAGTATAAATTTTCCAAATATAGATCGATATATAATAAAATTCTCTGACAAAATAGGAGTGACATGGTACTCATTATCTTATGTTGCTGGGATTTTAATTGGATGGAAATATGCACTTTATTTAATCAAAAAAACTCATGCTAAAATTTCAGAAAAAGACTTAGATGATTTTGTTACATATGCAATCATTGCGATTATAATAGGCGGTAGATTAGGTTATGTTTTTTTATATGACCCAGTTAGATATTTGTCTAATCCAATTGAAATACTAAAAACATATGAAGGTGGCATGTCATTTCATGGAGGTCTTTTGGGATTGATTATTACATGCTACTTTTTTTGCAAATATAAAAATATAAGATTTTTAGAATTTTCTGATATTTTGGTGCAGGCCGCTCCAATTGGACTTGGGCTCGGTAGAATAGCAAATTTCATAAATGCTGAACTTTACGGCTCTGTTACCAATATGCCCTGGGGGGTCATTTTTCCTTACGCAGGCACACTTCCAAGGCATCCAAGCCAAATTTATGAAGCTCTAACAGAAGGATTGCTTTTATTGTTGATATTAGCGTATTTTTCTCATGCTAAAGATTTGTACAAGCAAGAAGGAAGAATTACTGGCTTATTTTTAATCCTATATGCAACCGCAAGATCATTTTGTGAATTATTTCGAATCCCAGATTTTGTATTTTTGTCTTTAACTTCAGGGCAGATTTATTCCATCCCTATGATATTTTTTGGTCTATTTTTGTTGATTAGAAAGACCGCACACAATGATCGAAAGTAAGAAAGCCAATAAATTTACTTGAAGCGAAAAAAACATTAGACCCCTTTCATTTTTTCGAGCTTTGCAAGCTCAACCTCAACTCTGAGTCTGATTTCTTGATATAACTCCATATGGTCTTGGCTTGTAAAAACGAGCTCCTCTTTCGCTGTCACCTCTAAATCCTTTAGTAACGATTCAGTGATTGCGCCTTCAAGCAGAGCGATCCTGATTAGATGAAGTTTTCGTAAAGCATTTTTACTTTTCCGTTTTAGAATCTCTAACTCCTCCGAATGAGAAAGAATTTCGCTCATCGCAAACAAATTTACATTATCTAGCAAATGCACTTTACCTGTAATGCCATACTGTTCTTCTTTCGTTTTTTTAGCTTCTACTCTAAAATTTCTTTCTGAGTTGACTTTCCTTTCAATGCGTTTATTATCAAGCATAGTGGCGATTTTGCCTAAAATTCCTTGTATGGTCATTCTTTTAATACCTTAGCTTCTATGATAACATGTATGTTAAAGATCTATCATCTTAAAGACAAGTTGTTTATTTAGAGACTGGTTGCTCAATTCGATTTATTGTGCGTCCTATGCTTAATAGACGTCTGATAAATGAAAAAATATACTGCCCATACTGGCGCCCTATTTGAAATGTTTATTGTGTAAAGTTTTGCTTATAATTTATCACGCAAATCAATACTTATGTATAATCATTTTATACTCTTGCTGAGTTTCAGTAATTTAACAAACATAACAACTAATTAGATCATTTTAAATATAATATATGTTTTCTAGCCTTACCAAAAATTTAACTAAAATATTCGATAGACTTAGAAATTCTGGCACTATTTCCGAAAATCACCTCAACGAAACAATGAGAGATGTTAGAATAGCCCTCATTGAAGCAGATGTAGCCTTACCGGTCGTTAAAGATTTTATAGAAGAAGTAAAGCAAAAGGCCCTGGGGCAAGGAGTCATAAAGTCAATATCTCCCGGCCAAATGATCATAAAAATTTTACATGATGAGCTAGTAAATTTACTTAAAACTCAAGACGAAGATATGGGCTTAAACTTAAGCTCAAGCCCCCCAGTTTCTATCCTGATGGCAGGACTCCAAGGCAGCGGAAAAACAACAAGCACAGGTAAATTAGCCCTTCACCTCAAAAAACAGAATAAAAGAACTTTACTCGTCTCGCTAGATATCTATAGACCTGCAGCAAGAGAGCAAATAGAGATAATAGGAAAAAAAATTGAGGTTGACTCACTTCCAATTGTCCAAAATGAAACGATTGAAGATATTCTCAGACGGGCTCAGAAATACGTAAAAAATGGGAATTATGAGGTTGTAATATATGACACAGCAGGACGACTCAATATAGACGAAGAAGCAATAGAAGAACTCAAAATTATCAAATCTTATGTAAAACCAAAAGAAACTCTTTTGGTAGTAGATAGCCTTATGGGTCAAGATGCCGTAACAATAGCAAAAGATTTTAATAATGCTGTAAATATTTCAGGTATAGTTCTTACAAGAGTTGATGGAGATGGAAGAGGTGGTGCAGCTCTAAGCGTTAAATACGTCACAGGCGCTCCGATCAAATTCATAGGCACAGGCGAAAAGATGGACGCGCTTGAGCAATTTATCCCAGAAAGGATTGCTTCTAGAATTCTTGACATGGGCGACATAGTATCTCTTGTTGAGAAAGCAGCTGAAGTTGCTGATTCCGATGAAATGGAAAAAATGGCAAGAAGAATGCAAGAGGGTAAATTTAACTTTAATGACTACAAAAAACAACTAGCAAATATACAAAAAATTGGCGGGGTAACGTCAATTATGAGCATGATTCCAGGCATCTCTAAACTTAAAGAAAAACTGTCTAGCAAAGAGCTAGATGATAAACCAATCAAAAGACAAATAGCTATAATAGATTCCATGACTAAGAAGGAAAGAAGAGCGCCTGGTCTTTTAAATGCATCTAGAAAAAAACGCATAGCTGATGGGTCTGGTACCTCACTTAACGATGTGAACAAGCTTATAAATCAATATCAGCAAATTGTAACAGTTCTCAAAAAGGTAAGAAGCATGGATCAAAAAACCTTAATGAGAAACTTGCAAGGTTTAATTTCGAATGTTTCCTAATGAATCAAATTTATAAAACAAGCGGTAAAATTGAGTCATTAAAAAACCTACTCAAAAAAAACTTCAATCCCTTTTTTCTTGAAGTATATGACACAAGTAATCTACATTCAGGGCATTTTAAAGCTGATCCCAAATTGTCTTATCCGTCACATCTTAAAATAGTAATCAGGGCTGAGTGTTTTAAGGGCACCTCTCGCCTCGCCTCTCATCGTATGATCCATCAACTCCTTTCAGAGGCCTTTAAAGATGGACTTCATGCAGTTGAAATAGATGCGAGCTGTGAGTCTTATTATAACAAATCTTAGGGAACAGAATGGATAGAGTTATCAAATCTCTAGAAGCCAAAACATCATCTTGAGCATTTATTATTGACTTAATATTATGCTCGAGATATGATATAGTATATCTTGAGCACAATAATTTCAAAATGTCCAACCCAGTATTTATTGGCCGGAAAGCCGAATTAGAGCGGCTAAAAGCTCTGTATAAAAAGCAAACTTCCAGCCTTGTCGTCGTATCGGGGCGAAGAAGAATTGGAAAAAGCAGGCTTATAGGGGAATTTGCTAAAATATCTAACGCTCAAACATTCTGGAGTTTTGCAGGTCTTGCGCCGGAAGACGGAATTTCTGCCGGGCAACAAAGGGATAATTTTGCACGACAACTCGCATTGATGCTCAAAATCCCACCTATGACTTTTCTAGATTGGAGTGACGCCTTTGAGCATTTGAGCCTACATATTAAGCCAGGGGATATCATTCTACTTGATGAGATTTCGTGGATGGGATCAAAAGACCCTAGCTTTATCCCTAAACTCAAGGCTTGGTGGGACAAGCAAACGATGCACGTTTTGCTTGTGTTTTGTGGATCAGTATCAACCTGGATTGAAGAAAATATCCTAAAGAGCACAGCATTCTTTGGGCGCATCAATTTAACCATCAGCTTAGAGCCTCTATCCATTCCTGAAAGCGCTGAGCTTTTACGAACGCTCGGTATGCAGCTTTCTCATTATGATATGTACAAGTTACTCAGCATTGTTGGCGGTGTGCCATGGTATTTGGAGCAATTTAATCCTGGTATGACGGCTGATGATAATATCAAGCAACTTGCTTTTGAGAGGAATGGATTACTTGTTACCGAATTTGATCGTATTTTTCATGACCTCTTTAATCGCAAGGGTTTCACCTATAAGAAAATCCTAGATAGCCTTAAAGATGGCGCAAGAACACTATCAGAAATAAGACAGAGTATAGAATTTGCTCACAGCGGTACGCTAAGCCAAATGATGGATCATCTTATTGTGGCTGGTTTTGTAGTTAAGCAATCCTTATGGTCATTTAAAACGGCTCAGCCTCTAAAGCAAAGCTTATATAGAATCTCAGACCCATATATGAGGTTTTATCTCAAAGTCATAGAGCCAAATCTAGGCGCTATTCTCGATGGTGGATTCGATCAAGTTCCGCTTTCTACTAGCCTCGGATTTGAAACGCATATGGGACTGCAGCTCGAGGCTCTACTACTACAAAATCGTCCGCTGTTGCTCGAAAAATTAGGCATTTCACCTGTTGATATTGTGCGCCAGGGGCCTTATAGGCAAACAAAAACCACGACTCAACAAGGCTGCCAAATTGATTATCTCGCGCAGTCCAAAACGAACAGCTTGTTTATTTGTGAATTCAAATTTAAGAGACGTGAAATTAGCAGTGATATAATTACCGAAATGCAGGAAAAGATATCAAGATTAAAGACACCCAAAGGATTTGCAAAAGTAGCAGTGCTGTTTCATTTAAGCGGCGTCGCTCCTTCTGTTGCCACAAATCCTTATTTTTATCGTATCGTCGATATTGTAGATTTTTTGGAAAGAAATTAGGCTCTGTGTACATTTCTAGCGTAACCATATTAGCGCTCCTACAAAATTAAGAAATCCCATAAAGTTTTTTACTGTTTTATCGAATCTTGAGAATATTCTTCTAAAATATTTTATTTTACTAAAAAAACACTCTACT
>JANRKH010000030.1:0-10114 GCA_033763595.1 Rickettsiaceae bacterium | reverse complement strand
AGTAGAGTGTTTTTTTAGTAAAATAAAATATTTTAGAAGAATATTCTCAAGATTCGATAAAACAGTAAAAAACTTTATGGGATTTCTTAATTTTGTAGGAGCGCTAATATGGTTACGCTAGAAATGTACACAGAGCCTAGTACGTAGCTTCTTTAATTCTTCGTAAGTAATGCTTTGATCTTGGAACTCTTCACATACTGCTTTACATATTAATTGATTCTTCTCATAAACCCAAATTTCCCCTAAATCATTAGGATCAAAGCGAACAGTAATACATTCACCAACATATGCTACTAAATTTGGATGAAAATACCTAAGACCGGCAAAACGAATCCCATCTCTCTGCGCAGTACGAAATTTCTTGACCGTTAAAAGTAGTAAATTTAGCCTTTCTATAGAGTCTGGCATTCTAGGAATTATTTGATGTTTATTCCATAAAACTATTGGAGCCTCACCAGTTGTGCTATGAATTGAATGCTGGTAATCATTAATAACAAAATCTTCGATTATCTCTTCTAATTCACTAAGTTTGTAAGCCTTATTATTCATTTTTAATAGTTCTATCAATTTTTGCTCTAAACTCAAAAAAAAGCGCTCTACTTTTCCTCTTCCCTGTGGTTTAGCAACTATCGAATGGATTAATTTAATCTTTAAATCTGCGCAGACATAATCAATGTGCGTTGAAGTGAAATCTGTCCCGTGGTCTGTATAAAGTGTTTCTGGGATTCCACACACTGACCAATTCTTGTCTTGCTTATACCATATAGCTTTGCGTAAAGCCAAAGCGGTTTGAATTGCTGACGGCGCACCAATATATAAACAAAAACCCATTATAGATCTGCTAAAGTCATCTATAATAATAGTTAGCCATGGATATTCAGCTTTATCTTGATGTGTAACCTTTATACTTAACAAGTAATGGTCAACTTGCCACATTTGATTAGGATATTTACTTTCTCGGCGCATTATGATCTCATATTTATCCGTATAAGCCTTGTTCCCGTATTTTGCTAAGGTTGCTATATCCTTAGGAATACTCTGAACTACTTTTCTAACTGTATAGTAGTTGGCAGGTGCTGTATTTTTCTCTACACAATGTTCATTAAGCTTTCTAGTAATATTTGCAATAGTTATATTTTTCTTATGTAAAAATAGCCCTTCGATAACTCCTTTGGTTTGATCGGTAATTTTACGGTATTTACCTCGGTCAGAACGATTTTTCCTATCTAAATTTTGCAGTCCTTTTGTCCTATATTGCGCTACCCATCTCTGCAGTGTGCGTATAGCTACTCCATTACCAGTAGAGATAGCATATAAACTACTTTCTTGTTCGAGATATGGTTTAATTATAAGGTATTTACTGAGTGCATTTTTAGTCATTCACTAATCAATTTTTAATATTATCAATTAAGTAATGCTGCTTGCCAGTTATAGAGAGTCTGCCTAGAGACTTTAGCCATCTTTGCTATATAAGCTACTGAATATTTGCCGCTCTGCAGCATTTTTACATATTCATGTCTTATGCTCTTATCTACCGAATGAGCGCGTCCTTTGTATTTTCCTAATTCTTTAGCTCGTTTTACTCCTTCATATATCCTTCTATTTATTAGATTCCTTTCAAACTCTGCTATAGATCCCATCATGTTGAACATTAACATGCCGGTATCTACTTCAGTATCCATTTTTTCTTTTAAACTTTGAAAATATATAGATCGTTCTTTTAAATCGCTAATTATGTTTATCAAATCTTTTAGACTTCTACCTAACCTATCAACGGCACTAATAACTAAGGTGTCACCTGTGTGAATTTCACTTAATAACCTTGTAAGCTCTGGTCTTTTAGAGCTTACCCCACTGATAATCTCAGAATAGACTTTTGTGCATCCGGCTGTTTTTAATAAGGTTATCTGTTGATCTAATGATTCTCGTTGATGCTTAGTTGACACTCTAGCATACCCAATTTTCATTTTTAATATCCTAGTTTATTTTTGGTTACCTTATTGTTAATGATTTTTTCCAAATGTCAAACATATTGCTTATATTTGACATTTATTTGTTGGACACTTATATTTTATAGTTTGCGGTTTTTGAAGGGTGCTTCTGTCATTTTTCAAAGTCGAGTTCAGCAGATTATCAAAGAGCAGTTCAGCAATTAAACTAAGTATTTATCTTAAAATTATACGTTCCTTTTAGCCATTGCTTTAGTAAATTTTCTTTTGGGCTATTAATTTATGCGCATCTGCTCTTAATTGTCCTTTGGGATCTACGTGCCTATAGAGGGTTTGACGAGTAATACCTAATTCCTTGCATAGCTCAGATATATTTGTCTCTCGCTTGTCCATAGCCCCTTGTGCGAGCTGAAGTTTGGTAGGTGTCATTTTAAATTTTCTACCACCATTTTTCCCACGTGCTCTTGCCGAGGCTAACCCTGCTTTAGTTCTCTCAGAAATCAACTCTCTTTCGTATTCAGCTAATGAAGCAAAAATACTAAAGATCAACCTTCCGTTAGCAGTGTTAGTATCGATATCTGCTCCTTGTCCAGTTAATACCTTAAAGCCTATATCTCTTTTTTGCAGATCATCAACTATGCTGATTAAGTGGTGTAAATTTCTTCCTAACCTGTCAAGTTTCCAAACTACTAACGTATCATCTTTACGAAGAGCTTTAAGACAAGCCTGTAAGTCTGGTCGATCATCTAGCTTTCCACTTGCATAGTCGCTATATATGTTTTCCTCTTCAACTCCATATGCTTTTAGTGCATCTTTTTGTAGATCTAAACTTTGGCTTCCGTCAGATTTGGAAACTCGTGCATATCCTAATAGCATAAAATATTTATTGTTAGAATTATGTTACTTGTTCAGCTTTTATTTGCTGAACTACTTTTTCTAAAAGTTCCTTGTTTTCAAATATCCATTTTTCTGATAATGGAATTTCTGTGTAAGGCTCTAGGATAATTTTACCATTACCTTCTACAGTTACTCTATAAATACTAACGTTATTAGCAATTTCACCAAGTGTTATTCTTCCTTTTGAATCAGGTCGTAAAATGATTGTCTCTGTCATATATTAATTATGTTAAATTTTATATTTTTAATAGTATGATTTTTATATATCTCAATTATTTAATCTTTACAATTAGTAAACAACTACAAAAACCCACTTATCAATATTGAGAATTTATCAATTTTTAGAAAATAAGTAAAAAATCTTCCAAATACCTTGTAATTCAAACGGCCGTTTATGGCACTAGCTAAACTAGCTAATACGTTAGTTAAAAATGCGATACCTTTCAATCCTTAGCAGTTATAGATTTTCATGGCAATAAAATAACTTTTATTGCTCAAACCGATATTGTCACTTAGCCGATATCTTATACTAAGTAATACAAAAGGTCACCAAAAATAATTATATGACAGAAAATAGGCCAATATAGAATTAACTTCTATTAGTTTTTAAGCTACTCAATTATTTCGTTACAAAAAATTTTGGGCATAGCATTAATTGAGAAGTTTATTAAGAAAATATGGTAGGCAAAATAATTCTGCATAAATGATGCAATTTTATTATGCACGTTACATATTTCTCTACCTTTTGTGGACTATTATAACAATTTTTATAACCTAATTTTACAATAACTTCATTTGCAAACTTTCTTGCAAACTCTCTTTTTAGCCTTACTTCATATTCTTCCTTCCATTTTTTATACACAGAACTCGTATTCCTCCACCTTAAATCATCAATTGATATGCCAGTTCCATTTGATAAAATGACCAAAACTTTCTCAGGAATATTATCACTCAAATAAAAAGTTTCATCGATAGTTAGTTTAAGCACTCTGTGGCAAAAATTTTGA
The DNA here is from genome assembly GCA_033763595.1 of Rickettsiaceae bacterium. Taxonomy (GTDB): domain Bacteria; phylum Pseudomonadota; class Alphaproteobacteria; order Rickettsiales; family Rickettsiaceae; genus JANRKH01. The sequence continues at coordinate 6,261 of JANRKH010000030.1, read as the reverse complement.
TAATTAATCTCATAGAGATTTGCTAATTCACGAACCCATTCAGATACTATAGCTAACGCAGTATAAAAAGATTACGTTAAATGGAGTTGAAAGAGCTGATCAATGGAGCAAGACAAGGTTCTTCGTATATGTTTAGCCTGAGCCCATTTTTTCTCAATGGGATTGAGATCTGGGGAATAAGGAGGTAAGTATAATAAAGTATGCCCAGAATCTTCTATAGCTAACGCAGTATAAAAAGAGCATGACAACAGTGAGGGATTGTGTTATAATTAAGCCTTAGAAAAGTTAAAGCAAAGGCAATGACATACTCGATAGATTTTCGCAAAAAAGTATTAAAGGCAAAAGCAAAAGAAGGACTATCCTTTGAAAAGGTAGCAGCTAGATTTTGCGTATCTAAAGCTGCAGTAGTTAGATGGAGCAAGAACCTTAAAAGCCCTAATAAAAGAAATAAACCTTGGAAAAAATTGGACAAGGAGGGATTAAAAAAGGATATATTAGAATTTCCAGATAGTTATTGTTATGAAAGAGCTCAAAGGCTAGGAGTAAGCTCTTCTGGGATTAGATATGCAAAAAAACGCTTAGGGGTAAGTTATAAAAAAAACTCTAAATCACCCCAAAGAGGATCCAGACAGAAGATCTATCTTTTGCGAAAGGATTAATGCATTAAATGCAGAAGGTAGATCAATAGCTTATATTGACGAGAGCGGTTTTGCTCATGACATGCCTAGAACTCATGGTTATTCTGATAAAGGAAAGCGTTGCTATGGCACTCATGATTGGGGAGCGAAAGGAAGAACAAATGCTATAGGCGCTATAATTGGTGGCGCTATGATTGCAATAGGTTTGATATCCGGTTCAGTTAATACAGCAGTTTTTACGTCTTGGGTAGAGCAGATTTTATTGCCAAGTCTTCCAAAGAAAAGTGTGGTTGTTATGGATAACGCTTCTTTCCATAAAGGCAAAGACATGCAAAAGATGCTAGAAGATTCTGGGCATACTTTATTATACTTACCTCCTTATTCCCTAGATCTCAATCCCATTGAGAAAAAATGGGCTCAGGCTAAACATATACGAAGAACCTTGTCTTGCTCCATTGATCAGCTCTTTCAACTCCATTTAACGTAATCTTTTATACTGCGTTAGCTATATTAGATAAATGACCACGTCTAAACTTCTCTATAATCATGGTTTTGCCATTATTAGTTGGGCTAATAAGAAGCATATTAGGCATTCTTATCCTTTTAGGATAATTTAATAACTCTTCCATTTTGTCTAATGCTTCCTCAGCCTTAGTATATCCTATCCAACACTCACTTCTAAGCTTAGCAATCCTTTGCTCTACTGATAATAATGCTACGTTACAAATATTTGGTAAAAGATGATCCATTGTTTACCACATTTCAATATTATCAAATGCCTTTATATTATCTTCTTCGACGTTTTCTTTAATATTTGATTTATCAAATTTTGTAATAAATACTGTTTTTTGTTGCGCTTTAGCATTTTCTTCTATACGTGTTCTATTTTTTCTCATGGTACGTGTTTTAGAAACTGCGGTTTTAACTATATGGCGCATTTCATCTATTGCTTTAAATAAGCTACTTTCATTAACTTGTTCTTTGCCTTTAGTTTTGATGGCCTTTAGAGCAAGACGGTGTTCAAATAAACTAATAGCAGGATGTGATAGGCTACGATACGAAACCTCCAAATAATTTTTATCTTCTTCCGAATAAACATAAATTCTACTTAAATCTCTAGGATCACGCCTAATTAAGAACTTACCATATTTGTCTTTGTTTGCTATGAATGGACGAAGAGAATTACTATAATAAGCTATATGGTCCAGGGTAAAGCCATCTTTCCTAAGAGAACGATATATTATTGGTAAAAAATCAATGAGAAACGCCTTTTTATCACTTATATAAGGTAACTTTTTACCATCTTGTTTCATCTCAGCTAAACCAGATTCATACAATTGTAGAGGAGTTTGAGAAATTCCGGTATGTAATCGTAAATGATAATATTTGGTAATTGCTATAATTAGCCATCTTTCAAGCTCGCTGAGTGTTAGACATGCTTTACTCTCAGATGGATAATCTCCCTTTTCTTTAATATTAGAGAAAGTAGTCCCTGGTAAAGTATGAACTAATTTCATCATAGTTCCTATGACACACGCTCTATAATTCCACCGTAATGTGGTTTCCCAATAGGTCTATACTCTATTTTGATGCCATGTTGCAAACAACCACGAACCAAAGCATTATTATGAAAATCAGAACCGTTATCAACATGAATAATATTTGGCTTGCCATGAATAGGCCATAATGCATCAATTTCAAGTGTTTGAAGCCAAGGAGCTTTATCCATGGCAATGTGTGTTAAACACAATCCAACAGAAGTAGCTGAAGGGGCTTCTAGTGATAAAACAAAACCTGCAAAACATCTGCTATAAGTATCAATAGCAAAAGTTACATAAGGCCTGCCAATTGCTAATCTTTTAACAGGATCAACAATAATAACGTCTACTAAAGTATGATCGATCTGTACTACATCTAATGGATAATCAACTTTTGGAAAACTTCCTATTATAGATTCTGTTAATGTATTACTATCACCTCGTTTTTGTAATTGAGATAGTGTAAGAGAACTAAGACGTCTACGTATAGTTATCTCTGATGGGAAATCAATTTGTTTCTCAAAACATTGTTTTCTTATTTCTTCAATAATTTTAGCTGGCCTAAGTTTTTGCGAGGTAAGATAAAATTCATCAATGATCTGATTTATAAGCTCTTCCTGCTGTTTAGATAATCTTGATCTCCCTTTGCCGCCATTTGGTTTTTGAGGAACAATAGATGTCATTAAACCATATGATTGCCGATAATTGTGAATTAGCTTATACACATACCGTATAGATAATCCAAGTGTCTTTGCTGCATCTAATGCCATTTTTCTTGAACAGATATTACTTTTCGCAAGAGGATGTCAGTGCTAATCTAAAAGGGGCCAGTAAATTGCACTAAAAAGGGACCAGGTAAAAATGGTGGAACATAATAGTTCAAATTAGTGCAAACTAGTCTTTATTTTTTAATAAAGGCTAATAATGATAGGTATCCCGATGTATACAACAATATTAACATTATATAAGCAGGGCAATAGCCAGAGAGAGATAGCAAAATTAACTGGTCATGACCGAAAAACAGTAAGAAGAATTGTATCTAAATATGATTCTTCGGGTATAGAATCACCAAAGCCTTGTCAGAAAGAATCAAAAACAACTAAATGGCATGAAGAGATTTTAAAACTATTAGAGAAAGATTTAAGTTTTGTCAGGATCAGCGAAGAGCTAGAATCCTTAGGTTTTACTGGAAGCTATTCTAGCCTTACTCGATATATTAGAAAAATCAAAATAAGCAATAAGATATGTATCAGGTTTAATACTCTACCAGGTGAAGAAGCCCAAGTAGACTTTGGCGACATTGGTAGAAGATACGATCCGGATGAGAAGTTAAGAAAGGCGTATATATTTAACATGCGCCTTAGCTATAGTAGAAAAGATTATTATGAGATTGTATTTGATCAAAAAGTGAATACTTGGCTCCAATGCCATATTAATGCCTTTAAATATTTTGGAGGAGTACCCAAAGTAATTAAATTAGATAACCTAAAGTCAGCGATAATTGTTGCTAACTTTTATGAGCCTATTTATCAAGAACAATACAAAAGATTTGCTGATCATTATGGTTTTCTACCAGCTCCTTGTAGAGTTCGTCAGCCACAGGAAAAGGGGAAGACTGAATCAGGGATAAAATATGTATGTAATAACTTTTTTGCTGGTAGAAGTTTTAATAATAATAAAGAAATGAATGATGCTTTAGGTAAGTGGAACATAAGATGCAATAATCGCATCCATGGTACCACCAAGAAAAAACCTGATGGGCTGTTTAATAATGAAGAGCTAGCCACTTTGCTCGAATTACCAAAAATTGAATTTGATTTATCATCATGGCATAAAAGGAAAGTAGCTAAAGATTGTCATATAAGTTTAGACAATAACTATTATTCAGTACCTTCAAAATACGCAGGTACCGAAGTAGAAGTCTCTTTAGGAACGGAAGTAGTTAGAATTTATGCTCAGGACCAAATGGTTGCTATGCATAATAGATCCACTGGTAAAGGATTATTTATAACTAATAGATCACATTGGCCTGAGTATAAATTATATTATCCTGAATCTCAAGAATACCAAGATAAATGTGTTTTAGAGATGCAAGAAATAGGAGAATATGGCAATAAGATGCTATCATTTGTACGAGAGCAAAAAAAGAATAATGATTGGCCAAGAACTATCAAGGGAATATTACACTTAAAAAAGTCTTATGGCAATGAGATAGTCGATAAAGCGTGTAAGAGAGCTTTGTATTATGGGATTGGAAGTTATAGTAAAATTAAAGAGATTATAAAAAACAATTGCTATGATTTGCCTTTACCTGAGTTTGGAGGTGAACATGCAGGAATTATGTAAGAAGCTCAGGGACTTTAAGCTTTCTGGCATGGCATTAACACTGGAAGATCGTATATCTTATGCTAAGAGCAAAAAGATACCTTATGAGGAATTTTTAGAATTATTATGTGAAGATGAGTTAGATAACCGTCGTGATAATAATTATAGAAAACGTTGTAGCGTAGCAAAATTACCTGCTAATAAGAAGCTAGAGGATTTTGATTTTAGTTTTCAAAAGAGTATAGATGAGAGAGAAATTAACGATGCTGCGACATGTAAATTTATCCAAGATAAACATAATCTGATTCTTATAGGAGATTCTGGCACGGGAAAAACGCATTTATCGATAGGCATAGCATTAAAAGCGCTTAGTAAGGAGTATAAGGTATTTTTTACTACAGTGTCTGACATGTTGTATAATTTACATATATCTAGAGCCGATAATTCTTACCACAAGAAGTTGCAGCAGCTTGTTAGCTATGACTTATTGGTTTTAGATGAGCTTGGTTTTAAAACATTACCAAGATACTCAGCTGATGATTTTTTTAATGTTGTATCTAAACGTTATGAGAATAAATCAATAATAATTACAACAAATAAAGACTGTGAAAATTGGAATAATATTTTTGAGGATGAAGAACTAACTAAAGCGATTACAGATAGGCTGAGACATCATGGAAAAGTAATTAAAATTACTGGGCCAAGTTATAGGACCAAGAAACAAAAAAGTGAGGCGGACATGAGCTAAAAATTTTTGAAGCAAGTGGTCCCTTTTTGATGCAAATTGGTGGTCCCTTTTTAGTTGACAATGACAAGAGGAGCAATAATCTCAACACGCTGCTTGCCAATACTCAAAACTTCTTCACTAATTGTGGAAATATCATCCATAGGCCATTTGATTTTTTACACATATTGCATTATACTTTGATTAAATCACAACATACTGAACTTGTCTATGATAAAATTGAACTCCACTTTGATAATTTTAGAACGAATTTATAGGGGTTTTAGTGCGATCTGCTGAACTGCACTTTGAAAAGTGACAGCTTCAATACGGCATTTCCTTAGTGCTGAAAACTTGTATAGTTAGACAGCCCTTTAAATTGACAATATATATTGAACTAATAATCATTTTAACTACTAAATTAAAATTAAGCCCTATACTAATTTTAGTGTCTAATAATTAAATAATCATCAACTTAGCTTGATATTCGAATTAACGAATACTATACTAGGTTAGTATTCATACTAATACATAGTATTTCATTAATAAATACAATTGAGACACAATTATGCTAGTTAAATCTAAAATAGTTAAAGGTGGTAAGGTTTCTATTCCTGCGGTTTACCGTAAGTAAGTCTCTTCGGCTTAAAGAAGGTGACGAAATAGTTTTTAATCTTAATGACAACGAGCTTACCCTAACTCCTGTTAAAGCTACTTTACAAAAAGTGCGCGAAATGATTAATAGATATCATGACCCAAATATAAGTTTGGTCGATAAGTTAATTGCCGAGCGTAAATTAGAGGGTAAAAATGAATAAAGTGATACTAGATTCTTCAGCTCTTCTTGCATTAATTAAAAATGAAGAGGGTAGCCTAGTAGTAGAAGAATTATTAGGTAATACCAAATCCCAAATATAATTAAACTAATAGCAAAAGATTAAAGACTATGCTATAATGAACCATATTAAACATAATTATAACGTTATTAGATATGGCAAGAACATCAAGATTACTATCAGATCAAGTTGCAGCAATT
>JANRKH010000029.1:0-31894 GCA_033763595.1 Rickettsiaceae bacterium | reverse complement strand
TCTAATAAAAGTTCATTTCAACATAATAATTTTATAGAAAATCAGTTGCATAACTTCTTCAATGCAATTATTAAATACCCAAACTTCACAAATTATCTAGAAGTTATATTTCTGATTAATGTAGAATAAATTAAAAAACTTTAGGAATTATTTATGCAATGGCACGAAACAGATGAAATTGTTAAAGCTTTAGAGGAAGAATACGAAGAAACAGAGATAGAAGAACTTTCTATAGCTGACCTAAAAGACTTGATAATAGATTTACAAGAATTTAGCGACGATCCTGATGGCATAACAGAATCTGAATTGAAGAACATCAAGCAAACTTGGATCGAACTTAGATCTGAGGGGCTGTAATTCAAGGGCCATTATTCTACGCACAATAGACATACCAGCAAACCCTAGAACTTTGAGCTGGAATTTTGCCCTAAAAAATTGCTTTTCGAGCCTGTGTAATTTAGAGCACATTACGGTATCTTCGTGGATCAAGCAAAAGGACTATAGTCTTTTATGTTGAATTAGCTACGTTGTTGACTCGTCGCTCACCTAATACTCATAGGCTTCTCTCCTCGCGCCTAGTATCTAATCCAACCTAAAAGACTATATCAATTATCCTGATCTTTTTTGCTATTGTTGCTAGTGCTATTATTGTTAGTATTGCTGCTACTATCACTATTATTTTTCTTTGAAGTTCCTCCGAAAACCAAATCTTTATCTTTGATATTTTTTACCGCGTCAGTAACGTTAGTATTGAGCTTACCTCTTTTGCTTCCAAGGTTTAAGTTCAGTTTCTTGATCCCGAGGCCGTATTTGATAGCAGCGCCTCCGACTGCGCCGGCAGTGCTACCAACAAAACTGCGGAATCGTTTAAAGTCTTGATGGATTTTTGCATTAAGACCGCCAATCGAGTTCGCAACAGAACTTTCTCCGGACGTAATGTGCGCTGCAACTTTTACTCCATTTTCTATAAACATTATCATGACTAAGCAGCATAAAATGAGCAAAAATGCATCCTCTGGGTTTGGTGGTTCGTGATTCCAAAATCTCTCAAGCCTACGCATGTCAGAAGAGTTATTTGGATCAAGATATGGAAAACTTGGATATCTACTTTCAACGCATTCGTAAGCTCCGCAATAGGTCGTAGACGTATCCTCAATAGCATCAGAGGTATCAGACGTGCTTGTCTGGACATAATGAGAATTAGGTACTAACATTTCTACCTGTCCTTCTCTACTATCATTATATTTCGGTTCCCAGTAATATATACTCGGAGTTCGTCCACTAGACCCTGATATTCCAGTATTAAATGCATTTTGTTTCGTTGGACCATATAAAATATGCTGACAGACTCTATAACCAAGATTTTTGTATACTTGATCCTTCACCATCATGCCCATTAACCCTACTCCGCCTAGAACAACTATAGGCTGCAAGGCGTATGATAATAAATTTCTAGCCCATTGGTCAAAGAATTCTCTAGTTGCGTCGAATAGGAGAAAACAAAAGAATATCGGAGCAACTATAATCATGATTCCTAACATTAATAAACATAGTATTAGAACCATAGATACATAAATTAAAGCATATATAACCATAAGTATTGCAACAATAAAAAGTATAATATATAGAAGCCCAATTCCAAAACTGTTTGATGAAAAATTAGGTAGCGCAAGTAATTTAATGTATAGCTGAGGTGAGAATATAATAGAGAATAGACCGTGTTCACCGCCTGTAGATCCAGATGTTCCGAGAATCATGTTATTCAGAGATTGTGCGCCTCCTATAAATAGGTCAAAAACATGAGTTCCAAGAAACTCCCATGCTTCACCTGATTTAAGCAACAGGCAAACTGTTACAATTTTTAAGGATTTCCAGAATAATTCAGATGTAGTAATCTGTACGCTTCCAATAACATATTGAAAAGCGTAGTAAGTAATAGCAAGAGTAAGAAGGGCAGAAACAAATAATTGATATTCTGTGTTTTCTACAACCCCTCTGAACATGACTCTAACAATCCCTTGATTTGCAGTAGAAACTACGCTTGAATTATCAGGGACTCCGAAATAGAAATTTTTAATTAAGGTGATTATTGTACCTCCTGGATCCCAGGATGTATTTGTGACACCGCTTTTAATTAATACTATATATTGGCCAGAGTTATCCTCATAAAAACTATCAAGTATTTTGAAATATAATTTACCACCTTTAAGATTTTTGCTTTCTTCTGATGTGAGTTTTTTGTAATATCCTCCAGTTTTAAAAGTATTTAAGCTATTGTTGCTAGTGCCACCAGTCGAGACAAAATCGTAAAATGAGGTTCTAGTACCGTCACTTGCGCTAAAATCAGTTTGACCCATATGATATGAGATGACTTTGCTATTAAATAAGTATGGCTGAGCTATATATTCAGGATTTTGGTTTGGATCGAACCCTTCAGGCACGGCTGCAAAATAAAGCCCTATGCCTTTTTTGAGTAGGCAAGGGGCATTAACTATTTCGGCTCTACCAGTAGTCGAACTACACATGTCATTATTTAGAAATCTACAATCATCAAGTAGTCTACATACTGACTGAAGGCTTGGAGGAGTCTTTACTGGGCCAAGCCATGCGCACCAAGCAGAAACCTCTGCTGATGAGTTAATATTTTTAGAGGGAGACCAATTCCTAACAATCATGTATATATCAGATCCATCAAGAGTAAGCCCGCTATCTTTCCACTCTACATACTGCATCTTCGAGGTACCATGACATTTTGTGCTACTATCGCCACTATTTGTTTTGCAGTAAGCTGGTACAGTTACTGAAGAAAACCCGAAATCATCAGCATCATAACATACAGTTTCTGTGCATCCGGTAAAACCAAATGTAGCAATTATTATACACAACAGACTAAGAAATCTCTGGCTTAAATGTTTAAAAAAGTTATTCATCTTCATCTTTAGCTTTGTTTTTATTTCCTGGTTCAGCCTTTTCTTTAGGTGTATTTCCCTCAGACTCAATTCCAAGTGTGTAATAAACATAATTACGATTTATAAAATTAGTAATAGGTTTTACTCTCGTGCCTATTGCATCCCCTGCTTGTTCCAATGACGTCTCAAATCTTCTGATAGATGAATCAATTCTTCTACCAGACCTTTGTGCTACTTGATCTAATTCTTTGGCCCCGTATGTGATTCCTTTATCGATTTTTGCGCCTATGTTTGTGATATTTTGGTCTAAGTAATTTGCACCTTGAGTTACGGTTTTATCTAATGAATCGTGCATTTCAGATATACTCTTACCATATCTGCTGCCAAAAGTATCGTCATTTTTAGTAACAAATGATTCAAGATAATGTGCGGCACCTAAAGCCCCTCTAGCTGGAATATAAACAATACCTAATCCAGTTTTATAAGCAACCTTTGTTGTAAACTTACTTGTATTATATCCGGCAAATGCTAGATTTTTTCCTGCTTTATAGCCAGTAGAAATTAAAGGCCTTGAGGCTTTGTACCCAAGTTTTGCTCCTAGCATTCCGGTATGAATTCCGAGTTTTGCGCCTTTCATGCCGGTAAAAATACCGAGTTTAGCCAATTTATAACCTAGATATCCACTATATCCAGCTACATTTCTTAAATTTTTTAACCCAGATCCTCCGTATTCCACTAAGAATGGCAATGAACTATGTCTCATCCAGCTACCCATCTCTTGACCGCCATGAGATGCCCCGCCACCTGATCCAGCTCCCTGTAATAGCTTGTCTGTCATATCAGTTGACAATGTTACCACGTTTCTTACCAACGTGATCATAGCAAAAAGAACTATAGATGTTCGCATTAGATCTATGAAAGATTCAGAGTATGGGCTTGGGACATAAGCTTTAATGTCAATACCTGGAACATCTATACTCAAGAAAGGAACAAAAAAATGCGTACTAAATAAAGTATCAACACATACATCTCTTAATTGATTCTCTAGTACACTCGATGTCATCCTATCTACCAGCAGCACAAAAATTAACGCAAGCGTTGGTTGCAAAATGTATCCTAGCATGACATTCAGCCAGTTATCAAAAATATTTCTGGTACGTTCAAAAAGTAGAAAAATAATAAAAATAGGGCCAAGTGAGATGAGTGTGCAAACTCCTATAAAAGCAAGTAAATAACCTGCTACAACCTCGATGATAGTCCAAACGAACATAAAAATACCGACAAACAATATTATGCCCACAAATATATAACCTTGGAAAAAATTGATAAAATAGGTGAATATGATTTTCCACAAAGTCGCATCGAAGTAATTATTTAATATTGGATCTATGAAACTTAGCGGATTCCCAACTATTGATGAATTGTTACTAACCGTGTTCATTAAATAATCAGTTGTATCAAAAAAGAATGATAAAAAATACTCATTAAAGAATGTCCAGCTATTTTCTGTTAGTACAGATGCGACAATCACGATTTTTATTACAAGATACACTAAATCTTGATGTTTAAAATTACCTGGATCAATAACTGTAAAAATAGCCGCAAAAACTATACACATTGTAAGAGCAGCAGAAATTAAGTTGTAATAGTCACCATTTGACTTAATAGAAGTAAACAGATCTCGTGATGCAGTACGTAATTGATGTTTAATGGGATTAATTAATTTATCATAAAAGAATCTAGATATTGATGTATTTGCTGTATAACTCTGGGTTTGAATCCCGAGATTGCCGCCTATGTCATTATAAGGGTAAGATATATTGTAATATACCCTACCAGACATAGGAGCATTCATTTCGCTGAGATTACCATCGATAGTTCCTGTTACTTTCTCTCCGGTAGAGTTTTCTATTATGTAATCTACTTTTATGTCATTAATTTTTTCTTGAAATTCTGCACCTGTGCCACTACCAATCTCAATTTCAAATATATACCTTCCTCCAATGAAGTTGTTAAAAGTAAATGTGCCTATGTCAGTTTTAAATGCTCCTATATCATCTAAAGTCGGATCTGCGTCAGAATTCTGATCTATACCTGTATAAGAAGATAAAGCCCCAGAGGCAAGCTGCCATATGTCATAGTCAGTATTCGTTGGATGAGAAATGGTCCCGCTCATGTTGATATCTGTATCAAACTCTAAATTACCAGTCGTATCGGAGTAAATATAATAAATATTTTTGCCTCCAGAGCTTGTCTGAATATTAATTAATTCATCGCTTGACCTTTTTTTTTCGTTACCGCCAATACTAATAATTAAATTTTTTCCGTTTGAAGTTTTGCAAAGAAGAGAATCGTTTGTACATTCTGGAATAGAGCTAATTGAATCTATAATATTATCAGGAGCATATCCAGTATATACGTATGCCATAAAAGTCTCTCTACTGTTACAATTTGTACTAGTTGAACCCATAATGCTACAAAGAGCATCCTTATCGCTTGCCAATAAAAACGCGTTGTCAATTCCGTTTGAGGAAGATATGAGACCAACTGGATTTTCATTTCCAGTTCCGACGTTTATATTAGTTTCGATGCTTTCAATGTCGCTTTGAGTGATTTGCCTCAAGGTGACAACATCACCTGCATTAACTTTTATTGCGTTTCTGCTTACATAATTGTCATAATTTATAATTGCTTCAAGATTGTATTTTAAGCTTTTACTATAAGCATAATTTGGCGTGGTTGATTCGGGATTTGTAACATATTTTCCGATATTGCCCCAGTCAGATTCATATTCGCCTGTCTGATAGTTATATTTGGCAATTAGTGTTAATGGCTTGGTAAATCTTGGATCTAGCCTTACTACTACCCTATATTTTGCAGGTTGAATATAAAGTCCAGATGAAAATATTCTAGTTCTGAATAATTGGCCGCTAGTTACATTGATTCCACTATCAAGTTTGTTGGCGCTAGCATAATATCCTGAAGGCAATATGGTTGAGTCAACGAGCGCTACATTAGTGTTAATCGATTCGCCATTATACGATATGCATCCGTGTTCAGTACATGAGCTTAAAGTAAACAAGACGCAAGTCCACGCTATGATACAAAAAAACCTAAAATTTAATATTAATGAAGTCATTTTGTCTTTTTTGTTGTCACTTTATCTATAGATTTCTGCGTATCTGGATTTTCTTTAATCCGATTACGGTTATAAGTTTGTCTAGCAAGATTGAATGTAGCTTTTCCTGTCTTTTTCGCTCCGAGCTTTGCAGCTGCATAGCCTGTTTTTACAGCTCGTTTGGCGTAGCTATCAGATGGCATAGATGCTGTAACCGACGATGCAGTAAAGCCAACGCCAATAATTCCTGAGACTATCTGTGACGCTGAAAGAAAATACATCAAGCTTAGTAATGATGTTAGCAACATCCCTATAGCACCTGGGAAAAATATACCCATGGCATCAACTCTAGAATCAATGCCCCATGCTCCAAACCAGTTAATGCAAAAAATGACTAAATCATAAAAAACAGGAGGTAAAAGTGGAAAAACAGATGCAAATATATTTGGCATCTTAAAGGGTATTGAACATTTAAAGCAAACGCTAAAAGCAAGTGCTCTATCTAAAAAAGACATGAATAGCTTACTATAAATAGATATACCAAGTATGAGTACTACTGGCTCTATTATGCACCTAAGAATATTATTCACCCATGATTGAAATAATTTTTTCGTTGGCTCAAACAACACAAATACCAGAAAGATGGGGCCTATTGATATCAAAAAAGCCAAAATTATTTTGTTAAAAACATAGGTAATAATACAGCCAAATATTGTTACTAAGTAAATAATTATTCCGAGCATAACTGCAAAAAACATAGCAATTCCCCCGATCCCAAAAGATAGAAGCGTAAGAGTTTGAAGATATACAATCGGATTCATCAACATTCTGGTCAAAACCTCATCTAGGGCAGTGAGTGGCTGATCAGTAGGACCGCCTCCAAATTCTGCCATTACCACATCCATTCCGGATGTTATAATCCCATATAAATATTCATTAAAAAAGGTAAAGGTTCTATTATCCATAAGGCCAGCTATGAATATAATTTTTGCGCTATGCTTAATTAAGTCAGAATGATTGACCTGGACCATTCCAAGTGAAACTCTCATGCCATATATTAAAATATACAAAGTAAGTGCTGCCTTTATGTATTTAAAAAAACTATCACAATCTGTTTGATCTGAGTCTTGATAGCATATTATTTTGGTAGCTATATTATTTGCGGTATTAGTCACAAATTTATCTATCCTATCCATTATTGGATTTAAGATTTCATCGGTGAATTTTCCTATTTGCATGTCTGTTTGTAACTTTACCGAATATTCACCCTCGCTATCTTGATAGTCGCTTGGATTATTTTTAATCTTGAGCCACAAATTATATTGTTTTTTATCGCCTAGTATTTCGGAATCTACAGTAATATCAGTCTTACCTTCATCAAATTCAAGATCTCCTGATTGTGTTGTAACGCCAGATGGAATAGAAGATGCGTTTAAATCATAATCAACAGGTAATATATAATATTGAACTCTACCTCTGTCGGCAAAGCTGCCATCATCAAAAGCTTCCCCATTGTTTCTAACGCATTTTGTATGTTGGACATATAAAACATAGCCGCCTGTATTATTCTCAAGATTACCATTATTTATGAAGTTCATTTGTAACATTCCAGAAGAACCAACATCAGACCCAAGAACAGGTCCGGATAGAAAAACCCGCAAAGACTCGTTCCCAGATTGACTAAAATTATTGTTAGAAGGTCTCATCCCAGATCTTTGTAAGCTTGCGTCTTTATTGGAGGCTCCATTTGTCTCTAAACTGCCAGAATATTGACTATATCGATATAAGATACCATCTCCATTTATTAGCCATGCTCTTTGTTGAACATTTGAGGAAGAGATGTCAAAATCTTTAGGATAGGGATAATTTGAATCATCCTGCTGATCTCCTGAGGGCATGAGCGCTATCCTTAATGTTTCATTGCCAGTTACATCGCTAGATTTTTTTATTCGTTTGTGATCCTCGTGAATTATCCCCTTTGAAACAGCGGCGCTAAAACAGTCCGTTGTCTGATCTTGATTCAAAAAATCGCTTACTATTTTAGGATGATCTTGCGCCGAGAGTATTGAGCCATCGCTAGAATAATGGTCTGAGTAAGCGATGATAGAATCCTGACTGAAGGAATATTGAGTAAATTCACTTGGGCTAAAATCATAATAATCGCCTCTCCAATTAGCACACTGGGAGGTATTGCACCCCCCGCTACTGCCAGAAGCCCATGAGCATGGTTTCGATGTGTAATTTTCATTCTTTTTTGTTAAACATTTGATCCCTTGGCAGTAATTAGGTGAGCTCGTCCAAAGCCTATTTGGATATTCTTCTTTATAATAGTCAGGATCTTCGTAATCACTTGGATTTAAACAAGTTACTGATACTTTACATTTGGTTGCCTGGCCGTTAGATGTTATAGCCCTTCCACATATTGGATCAACAGAGGATGTAATAGAAGCAGAGCAGTCTACCGGGGTTGTATAAGAATTATTGACAGTATCATAAATAGAAACTCGCGTTACATCTAAAGTATTATTTTGAAAAACTGGTTCGCTAACTAGAATATTTATCTCATCTCCTTTAGTTACCTCAATTACATTTCTCCACTCGCTTGCGTTTGCGTATAGTTTTAAGGTTAAATAAGATGTATCTACAACCTCAGTTTCTCCAGTTGTAGGATTTGTCAAATTAGCTACGCTCGACTGACCAACTCTAGGCACAGCAACTTCAGGACTATATTCAGTTGTAGTAATATCTGATATATTATTTACCGGTAAATATGACTTGCAAAGGCTCACTTTACCGTCAAGGTTTATTGTTAATTTTAGATCAGGGTCAGTAGTGCCATCAGTCCTAATTGATAGATATTTAGGAATCTCGCCCGCATTTAGCCATTGATCATATTCGCCGCTTGAGTAATTTGTTGAGCCGCTGCCAGCAGTCGATGCTTGCGTATAATTTCCATTAGCCTTGAGAGTTAAGTGCCTTAATGTTCCGAGTGTATTTGCCTGAGGTGAGTTAGTAATGCCACCGTATCTTGTCCAGCAAAATCCATTTTTTCCATTTATTAAAATGAATAGTTGAATAGTGGTACAAATTATGCCGTAAAACATACAAAATATTACTGTGTATATTACGACAGTTCTTATAAAATCCTCTATATACTTTTGTTGTTTGGACTTCATAGTATTTACTTATTATATACATTTTTTGCAGCGTTCATTACATTTTGGCCTGCCTGTTTGTAGCTTTTGGTCGCTTTGTTGATTTCATTTAGTGTCGACTGTATTGTTTTTGCGGTAGATGCAAGGCTCATTCCTCCTGCAAGAGACTGTGATAGCTGAAAGATTTTAGGTATTAAAAAATGCATAAAGAAACACAATGTAAATAACGTCCAGGATTTGGCATGTAGATTGCCAAAATCTAAAATTATCGGCGTACTAAAAAAAAGATGTGTTTGGTATGTATAACTTGGAATTGCCCATGATTGGGTGTAATGTTTTGCTAATGTCATCCCTATGCTCTCGTCGCAAGAATCAACATCAGCTTGCTCAGAGGAGGTATTTAAGCTAAATAGATACTTACCACTATTTGGTTCTTTATATTTTTCAAAAGTACAGTCCTGAAACATTACAGAATCAATCACGGCCATAAAAAATGCTCCAAACCCTACAAATATTATAGGCTGAACTGACATTGAAATTAGAAGATCATACCAAGCGTTAAAAAATCCATATGTTCTTTTAAATAATGACATAGGTACAAAAATTGGAGCAATATACGCTAGTATGTAAATCATCAAAATCGAAGTAATCATACCAAGCAAAATACTTATAGTCATGAATATCATCATGAATATCATCATAACTAATATAATTGCTACCAATATCTCTCCGGACATAAGAAATCTAAATATTGCTGAGAGAAGAGGTAGATCATTTGGATAAATATTCCCAGTGTAACCTGAATTATTACCCTGAAGGTAACTTAACTGATCATCATTAAAAATGACTGGATTGGTTCCTAAGTAGGTGTTAATCCTACAATCAAGTGAATCCCAAATACTATAATATTCATATCCAGCATTATAATCCTCCCTAGAAAATCTGCATAAATTGTTGTTAGTAGCATTATTTACATAGTAAGATGTCATCTCATTTGCAAATCCAATAGTAAATGGCAAAACTAATGATGTTATGCCATTTGTATTTTTCTCCCTTGCCGAAAACCAACTTGTTGTTGGGATACCGATGGAAAAATATATTACAAACACCATTTTCAAAGAGGTCATGAATAAGCTATGTACACTCACTTCTTCTGGGTGTAATGCCATCCTCATGCCCTGAAATACCATATAAAGTACTAACATTGCCCCAACCATTTTTTTAAGACTTGTATAAAATTCAGCAAAAGGTTTTACCCCGATCGTTGTGTTAATAGCTTCAAGCGTAGAGCTTCCAGCTACAAGATCACTATGATTACATGTTCTTGAATCCATAAACATTAGGTCCAAAGTTTCATAAACACATTGAACAACGTTTCCATAAAAGTTATTTTTGGTTGCGCTTTCTGGAGAGTTGTTAAAGTTTACATCGCATGCGGGCGAAATATTACTACATTCGCTATAATCTCGAATGGATGAAGATGCGCTCGATTTTGCCTCTCTACAAGTTATTGGGGCATAACCATAGCTGGTTGGCATTACTACGCATAATTTATCATCAATAACGCCTGATGTAATAAATATATTTGCAATATTCGGATCGCTCTCGACAGTAGGATGAGTTGTGAGTTGCCCTAATCTATAGATAGTTTGAGAAAGTAGCTCAGTTTGCGCACTATTAGAAGCGCTTGCCTCAGTGTCGCTTGATTGATCTGTTTTGACACAAATGTTAATTCTATCTCGATCGTTAGTGCTACAGCCTCCTGAGTAATTAGGTCCACAATTTTCTATATCAATTATACTTTTAACGAAGCTATATATATCATTAGCTTCAAGATCCGTAATAGCATCAGGAGAAATGAATAAATTATCACGTGATACACATGAATTGCCATATGATGCAATTGCATTAGCTCCAGAGAATATAGCCATCAAAATAACCGAACTACATATAAGCCAGGAATTTATTAGACCTCTCCTGAAATTCGCTCCTATTGAGTAAGTTCTGGGAGTTAGTTTCCGGAGTGGTCTATTGTAAAATCTAATCACCTAAACTAATTCTTTAAAATTATTAGCAGGACGTTTTGTACAGGGTATAATTATATATGTATCATCGATATTATTCTGATTTTCAATATAAGATGATACACATGGGCTTTTGGCCTCATAAGGCGGGCCGCCTGTACATGAGAACATTAATAAAAGAAAACTAGTCATTAATATTATTTTAATAAAAAAATGACCCACGTTTTTTTCTTGCATTTTTTACCTCTTTTTCATAATCAATAAAAGATTCGTTATAGACACATACAAGCCTTTTTTCGAGTCTTAGCGTTAGTTTTTTAAATACATGGTCCACAATTACAAGATTTGGAACATTTGAGCTTATTCGTGTATTTACAATGGATTCGTGCATATAGTCATCAACTGCAAGCACAGCTGGGATTTGTGCGTTTTTACCCCTGAACTCGAGGTAAGTAAACTCTCCATCATCGTATATTTTAATTGGAGCTATTTCCTCATGTCCGCTTATAGAATAATTAAAATTAAACTTCTCAGGATGTGAAAGATCTGTTTTTTCTATTGTTGCATGGTAAGACTTTATGTTATCTTCTGTGTCATCATCTGGATATATAAATCTCACGTTGAAAACCATATCGGGATCTCTCATATCAGAAACTTCTTCTGCATAAAGTTCAAAAAAATATGTTCTTTTATTAGTGATTAACGTCATGTTCGTTGTTGCATCAGCGTCTATTGGCTTTATAAATATTCTATGTCCAGCTGGAACTATTTGCCAAGATGTCGTATCTCCCATTGATATACTCACAACAGATTCATCTTTTGCGAGTTCAATAGTAGCTTGATATCCGTAGTATCCAATATATTTGAACACGTCATCAGGACTATATACTATTACCCTGATTCTACTATCAATTGCAGTCGGTCTTGATTCTCTTATCGCAGATGATGATAAGCAGCCAATCGTAATAATGCATATAATTAAATTCTTAAAAGCTATGTTGAAGATTTTTGTAATCGTATTAATATGCATATAAGATAAACTCTTTACGTAATTATTTGGAGATGCAAAATACATAAAAAAAGTTAATATTTTGGCTTTAATATTATTTTTTATCTTTCTCATAATTATCTCTTATTAATTTAATATTGTATTCCCCTACAACAAAATTAAATTGACTTTCCTTTTCGGTTATTTTTTTTATTTTATCTATCGTGAATTTTATATCGGCCTCTAGCTCTTGGTTTTCTAGGATTTTTCCATCATCTTTTGCAGTGGTTGCATTGAATAAAACTTTTGCTGATGAGTCGCTAGTAAGTGTTACGGATTTTACTTTAATTACTCTTTTTGCGCTGGATTGAAAGCGAATTAGTGGAGATTTAGGGTTGCTAATATCAATATAATCTTTGTAATTTTGATATACAGAGGTTGTGGATGTATTATATAAAAATTTTAGTTTTTGATTCATTTGCTCATACACGTAACCTTCCATCTTTTCAACGTAAAGACTCAGAAATATTTTTGTGATTACTATGTTACTTTCCTGATCGGTTTTTGTGTTTTCGATAGGAATTATGTTCGCTTGTAGATTAGATTCATCACGAACATATACAGCGTATTGAACTTGAGAATGAACTGGAAACAGTGAAAATAATGTAATGAATAAACTTACAAAAAGTGTAAATCCATATAAAAAAATTAAGAAGAATATTGTTCTATGGCAAAAGGGCTCAAGATACTGTTTATTGTACCAGTCGATTGCCTCTTTAAAATATTCTCCCGACTCAATCTTTTTCTTCATTTTTAAATAAATTGTGATGCAAACTACAACTTATTTCATAACAAATAAAAATGGTAGATTAATCATAGGCGATCTAGGGTTTCTCTGAGTATTATGTGTCATTGCAACAACTAATGACAACCCCAAGCTTTAAACTGGATTTGATATACGTGTGTTTTTTAGTTGCAGTATCATGACTTTTGCTGTAATGTGAAACGCATAATTAATACCAAATTCCTTTTAAATGAATTGAAGCTAGATTCGCACATATTATATATGCTAAAGCCCGCTCGCCTAAAATTCATATTAAAAGTTTAATGACTTGAGAGTTGGTATAATATTTTTTCTGAAATAATGGCGGGTGTAGCTCAGTTGGTAGAGCATCAGTTTGTGGCACTGAGGGTCACCGGTTCGAGACCGGTCACTCGCCCCATTTTTTGCCCGTATTTTTAATAGTTAAAAACTAAAATTTCTTAAAATATATTTGTTGTACATTAATAGCAAATGTGGTACTCTTCAGGAAAAAAAGGTAAAACTTTATGTCAGTAACAAGTAAAATTCTTAAAAGTACAATCAAATCTCTTTATGACACCGTGGTGCACATTGCTCCGTACTATATAGGAAAATGGGTTATGTTAAAAGCAATAGAGCAATCTGCAGGCCACTGGGCGCACGGTTATATACCAACTCAGCAAATTCAAGCTTTTTTGTCGAATGAAGCCTGGAATTTAGAGGGTCCATATTTCAAAGGTATTGCTGGATTTATATACATACTGCATCTGGTACATAACCCAGATTTCGTTGACTTAGTTGATGGGGCAGAGAAGGGTGTGTATTCTCTTGTAGGCGGGACGAGTAATATAGATGACCAGGCCGAACTCAAAACAAGCGAAGCTTGAACTTTCTCATTTGCTTTTTTTCAGCCTAATACAACAGACAAGGCGTGAATATAGAAAATATATGTTTTCTAGATCCCCTTTCGTGTTGGCGAGAGTTGAGACAAGTCGCTGAAGTAATACCAAATCTCTAGAATTAAATAATACTAGGAGCAAGTCACGAAGCCTACTCTCGTGTAAGCCTTTAGCGACGAGCTAGAAGCAAGTACTTAAAAATGGGATTTGGTATAAGCCACCAATCCCCCCCTCTCTAACGCAGCTTGTTCCTTGAAATATTTTTCGAAAAGCGGTGGTTGTTTATTCTATTCTTTTGGTTAAAAGTAGGGACTATAATTGGCATAGCCGGCGCTTCTAAAGTTCATTTATCGAACTTCACTGGGCATTCTTGCAATTAATACTTGCAATTAATAGAACTCCCCGCATAACCGATAAAAGATCCTAGGAATTTTTAGAAAAAAGTAGCCTTACCTACCAGAACATAGATAAAGTATCTTTAAGAGCGAAAGGCAATTTTTTAGGAGAAAATTACCGCTCAAAACTGAAGGTTATGTGGGAGTCTATTCTCGGGATTACAGAATATCATCATACATGTGATGAGCATCTTGATGAACCTCTAGGTGTTCTTTATCTGATATTTTAAAAGGATGAGCACCGTGTTTAGGATAATGAAAATTAGTATCAACTACTTCTATCTTAGTTTCTGTGCTAATAACGTCAGTCCAGCTAAAGCGCCTAAGCTAAGACCAGAAACAACCGCAGCAGCTGCAGACACTAAAAAAAACATAGGGTTTAACGTGCCTAGGGCGAAAGCAGTTACCCCGATCATTGGTATAGACTGTGCTCTAATCCCACTCCAGAAACCTTCATAAGCCCAATCTTTAGAATGATATTTTTTTGTTTCGATTACTTTTGCATTATAATATCTTGTCATATTTTTACCTAATAGTTTATATTTGATGTGGATTTTAATGTAAATTAACTATATTGTCAATAACAATAATTAGTTATTAAAGTTTTCTCTCTTAGAAGCAATCGGTAAACTCCATATACTTTAGTTTTCTTGATGGCGAAAATTCCTATGAACCCTTACTCTGAAATGTACAAAAAGTCTAGTATTTCTTATACCAAATCCCATGTTTAAGTACTACTTAGTCGCTCGTCGCTCACCTAACACGAGAGTAGGCTTCGCTCCTCGCTCCTAGTATTATTTAATCTGGGATTTGGTATTAGAGGAGATTTTAACAATAGAGTATGCAGCTATTATAGTAATGATCAATAATTCAGCTGATATATATTCTGCGCCAAATCTATTTGCTATATATACACTCGTAAACCCAAGCGGGGATGATATTAGTATACCGCCAAGAGAGTGGGAGATGCTAAATATCCTCAACCTAATAAGTGTATTAATATTATCTTTTACTATCACAAAAGATGTGAGTGAAACAGCCGGTGCAATTGCGCATCCGGCCATCATAAGACCCTGGACGGATGCAAAATAACCAGCTCCGATGCAATAGCTTACTGCTAAAAGATTTAAAAGAGATAAGAAGATACCATATGCAAGAACATTGAATGCGCCAATTTTATCAGCAAGAAACCCTGAGATCAAAGCAGAAACACCATAAATAAATATTAAGACTGGCACTATTTTTGTAACATCTAACGCAAGATATAATTTTAAATATGGCGGCAGTATGATTATGTAAAAAATATAAATAGCGCTACTTGCGCCAATTACTAATGAGGATAAAATAATAGTATTTGTTTGCCCGACTAGAAGCTGTATGTAAGTAATCCTATGATCGCCAATTACAGATTTATCATGTCTATATTGTTCTGATTCTGGTAAATTTGCTTGCATAGCTCCAAAGGCCATTCCTGCTACTCCTATTATGAGAAAAGAAATACAGACAGTCTCTTTTGAGTGAAAAATATACGATAAAGAAATGCTAGCGAGAAATGCGCCTATTTGAGTAGAAAGAATAACTGCGCCAGAAGCAAGATTTCTGTGTGACTTTGTTAAATTTTCATAAAAATATACTCTAATACCATCTACTTCGCCAATAACACCCGCCAAAAATATAAATCTTGCAATAACTACTAGAATAGTTGCGTAAATTCCAATTTCGCTGAAGAAAGGAATAAAATATATAATTATGCAGCCACAAGACGCAAGCAAACTAGACAGAAGAATTGAGAGTTTACGACCAAAAGCATCCCCTATATAACCAAATATAAATGAGCCAAGAGGTTTTGCTAGTGAAGTTATACTTAAGGTAGCAAAAAAATAGCTAAGTTTTGCAGCTTGTGTCGTGCCCGGAAAATAACTATCAGCAATAGGTATGCTCGCAAGGCTAAAGATGGCATATCCAAAGTATTGAATAATAACACAAGAGGTAGTTATGGTAAGATTTATAGGTTTCATCTGCTAAAGTTTCATTTGTTCGTGAGATTATACTTGCCTAAGCATTAAATAGCTAAATCAATTAAAACTGGTACGTGGTCCGAAGGCATCTGCCAATCTCGCGCGTCTTTAATTATTTTGAAATTTGAGTAATGCAATTTTAGCGTATCAGAAACCCAAATATGGTCTAGTCTTCTCCCTCTATTGGATTTTTGCCAATCAATGTTTCTATAACTCCACCAGGAGTATATTTTTCGTTTATCTTCAAAGTCTCCTATAATATGCCTTGCAACATCAATCCAACCAAAGCTCTTTATTACATCCATCATCATAGAGCGCTCAATATCTGTATGGCTAACTTCATTTTTTAGCGCTTTACTCGACCAAACATCATGCTCATGCGGGGCTATGTTTAGATCTCCGGCTAATAAAATTTTTTGCTTGGTGTTTCTGTTTGAGTAAAACCAATCCTTAAATTCTTGAATATATTGCAGCTTATTTTGGAATTTGGGATTGATATTTACATCAGGAATATCTCCTCCAGCGGGCCAATAAAAATTATGTACCTCAATCCCTTGAATCATTGCTGCTACATGTCTTTTATCTTTGTTACAAAATGAAAGACTAAAATAATCATCAAAAGGAATTTTACTTACAATTGCAACTCCGTTATATGATTTTTCTCCCTCGAAATATTGATTAGTAAAGCCAATTCTTGCAAAAAACTCACTAGGAAATGAATGATTGACCGTTTTTGTTTCTTGAAGTAGCAGTACATCTATATTGTAAAGCATTTCAAGTTTTTTTATGATATCAAGTCGAATTCTTACAGAATTTATATTCCATGTGGCTACGCGCATTATTGTCTTGCCAGTCTGTGATTAAGAATCTCTGATACAGCTATTTCGTAATTAGCTCTTATTGGATTAATATCTATTCCGCCCCTTCTTGTGTAGCGTGCATAAACACATAGCTTTTCGAAATTTTTACTACTATATATTTTTGTAAATAAGCCCTCAACGGAGTTTTCGTGGAACATATTTTCATTTCTGTGAGAGATAATATATTTTAGCAATGATTCTCTATTTATTTTATTTCCCTTGTATTTTATTATAATAGTTGCCCAGTCTGGTTGGTTGGTGATAGGGCAGTTTGATCTGTATAGGTTAGAAAATAAAACCTCTTCAGTAAAATTATTATCGAAGAGAATATCTCTCTGATTATAATTAAAGTCTTTTAGGTTTATTTCTAGCTCGTCAATGGATACACCTTCTGGCGTATGTAATTTTTCCTCTTCTAGCTAATAAAGTTTTTTTAACTTAAGAAAAATTTTTGCCCCAGCAATTAATTCAAGGTCGTTTCGCACTATTTCTAAAAATTCCTCATCTGAACTTGCTACTAAATCACTTAAAGAGAATAAATATAGTTTTAAAGACTTGGACTCTATTAAATTTGGCGAATTGCATGGTATATATATTTCGAGAATTCGTACCTGAGGGATGTATTTGCTATTTCTGAAGGACACTTCATAGCAATTCCAAATATCATATCCGTATAGGCTTGGTTCGTCTTTGTAAGTGATTATATCAGACTCTTTTTGCCTTGGATTTTGCTCTAGAATTTGTACAGGAGTTCTTCTTGGAATAGGGTAAAGTATATGCGGGGCATAGATACTTGAATAATCAATTTTTTTTCCAAGCGGTATTAGTTTATCTTGGGCTTGCCCTATTTTATCCATTTACTTTTTATGGCTTTTGAGTTATTAAGGAGAAATTTATAGCAAATCGGAAGTGAATAATCAAGTAAACGGATGGCTTAATTTGTATAAACCGAAGGGTTTATCTTCGGCTTATTTTTTATCAAAAGTAAAAAAACTCATAGGCGCCAAAAAAGCAGGCCACACTGGTACGTTAGATCCACTCGCTGAAGGAGTTCTACCTGTTGCATTTGGCGGTGCAACGAAACTTGCTGGACTTTTAATTGACGCAAGTAAGCATTATGAATTCGTTGTACAATTTGGAGCTAGAACAGCAACCGGAGATGCTGGTTCTGATGTAATTGAAAGATCAGATCATAAGGTTAAAGAGGCTGAGATACTATCAATTTTGCCTAATTTTATAGGAGAAATCTTGCAAATACCCTCTAAGTTTTCGGCTATTAAAATTGGGGGTGTTAGGGCTTATAAATTAGCAAGACTCGGGGAAGATCCGAAAATTCCAGAAAGAAAAATAAAGATTTTTAGCCTTAAGCTTAATTTTTTTGATTATGAAAAGCAAATAGCTGGATTTAGCTGCGAATGCTCAAAAGGATCCTATATTAGGACGTTAGCAGAGGATATATCTTTTTGCTTGAAAAATTTTGGATTTGTGATAGATTTACGAAGAATTAGGGTAGGTACGTTTCTATTACGTGATTCTGTAACATTTGACTCTGAGTTGTTTGAGCAAAAGCAGAACTCGGATTTAAAAAAGCTTTTATGGAGCGATCCATCGCTTAAAAAACACATAATAAGTTCTATCAGGCCTGTAGAATATGTTCTTGAAGGTATTAATAAGATAGATGTTTCGCAGTCAGTAGCATCAATGGTTAGGTCCGGGCAGAGACCTGTTTTTGTTGGTGCGTCAGACGGATTTAGTGCTATAATGCACGAAAATAAGTTAGTGGCTATTGGTGAAGTGAATTCTGAAGTATTTACCGTAAAAAGAGTTTTGAATTTATAATTTTTGGAGTTTAAATGTCAATTAGTAATGAAAAAAAATCTCAGTTAATTTCTGATTATCGTAAGACTGATAATGATACTGGGTCTGTTGAAGTGCAATGCGCAATTTTGACAGAGAGGATTAATAACTTAACGCATCATTTTAAGTCTAACCATAAAGATTTTGCATCTAGAAGAGGGTTACTAATTCTTGTTGGTCGTAGAAGAAGGTTGCTTCAATATTTAAAAGGCAAGAGTTTGTCGAGATATCTGGATCTAATACAGAAGCTAGGTATAAGAAAATAGTTTATTATTTTGTAAGGAATGACAATTCCAATGTCATCCCCATGCGTTTTGCATGTTATCTCACGTAGAAAAACGGGGATCCAGTAACCTTGTCATCCCCTCGAAGGAGGGGATCCAGGAAATATAAAGACTAGATTCCCGCCTCCGCGGGAATGACAAAAGAGGAAGCGTGAATGACATAAGTTGCGGCGGGAATGACAGAGAAGTGAAGCTGGAATGGCAGTGGTTAGGGTTTATGCTCTCAAGAGACGAGTGTGTGCAGTATAAGGTCAGGATTAGAGTCCTAAATCTCTAGCAGCCGCATGCTGCAGAGTGTGTATTTTAAACGAAATTTATTATAACAATTTCAGTTTGGCCTCAGTACACGATAGATAAATTGTTAATCTTATTGTCTTGTACTGAGCGGTTTGGATCTTTTAGCTTGACTATTTAAGAATGACAATTTGAGGCAGATAAATCTGATAGCGTAATAAAGCTTTGATAAATTGGCGTTTTTCGCTGATGATTTCAGCTCTTACTAAAATTTTGATAAAGCTTGATTAGGAGGTCATATGCTTTTCTATTTAATATCTGCTTTTTTAGTTTATTTTCTTTTACTAATGTCTCTTATATTATACATTTTCTTCGCGCGCTAACTAGTATAGACTATTACATCAACTCTCTAGCATTAAACCCGAACAAATGAATTTTAAGGAGAGCACGCTTTAGCGTATATAAAAAGTTACATACAGGCGAGACCCGCAAAATTCGTATTGATAATTTAGCTTGATTATTAGACCTCTTCGAAAAACTTAGCTCCTGGCGGGCAAGTAGCTAGGCGCAGGCGGAGCACAAAACCGCAGCGTACATATGTGAGGTACGTGAGGATTCTGCTATACTTGCGCGGGCGGCGCAATTGCCTCTAGGAGTAGAGTTTTTAGGAGAGGTCTATTTAACATCGGATTTGGTATTAGACCTCTAGCATAAGCTATAAGCAGAGCCTAGGAATTTTTAAAAAAAACAGCCTTTATACCTGAACATAAAATATGAATAGGAGCGAAAAGCAATTTTTTCGGGCAAAATTACCACTCAAAGCGCTAGGGTTTGCTGGGAGGTCTATTCGCGCGAGGTGCGAGTGTAAACAGAGTGAAGAAGACCGAGTGAAGCAAACAAGCACAAAAGAAAAAGTGGAACCAGATCACTCGGCTAAAGCTCGTAATGACGTTTTTGTGAGATGAGTCCCTTTCGGTTGCTTGTGCTATCGACCTCGCGCAATTTGTTTGCTGATTAAACTCTTCATATGAATTTTAGGGCAGGGCTTGTGTGCAGTGTGAATATAAATCCAGAGAACACTCTCGAGTCTTGCTTCAATTCTTATACCAAATCTCTAGAATTAAATAATACTAGGAGCGAGGAGCGAAGGCTACTCTCGTGTTAGGTGAGCGACAAGCTAGAAGCAAGTACTTAAAATGGGATTTGGTATTATTTATAATTGAATTTGATCGTTAAATTTGATCATTCCAAGATGGGATTTGGCACAAGTCCAAAATAGGCCTAAAAAAATATTGACTCTCTATATGTTTTTTGAAATTTCAGCAACTCTTATTGCAGTGTCACTAATACTTGGAGCACTCGGGCCAATTGTATTATGGCAGAAGCTCGAGATAATCGGCGATTCGCTTGCACACTCGCTTATTTTTGCTCTTGTTGTTAGTTATTTGACTGGCATAGACCAATTATACGCTAATATATTGATTGCAACAATTTTCACGATATTTCTGCAGTATAACGCACATAATATACGGGATAATAATATGTCTAGAATCATCATCCTTAATTGTTTTCTTACAAGTATAACCATAATTTTTGCGGATTTTGCTGATGGTGCATTAAGGCTTAGGGAATTCATTGTTGGACATCCTTTTGCGTCTAATATGCAAACAGTAGTTATTTCATTCATAGTTTTGACTGTTGTATTTACCTTTATTGCAATCAATTACAAAAACATAGTTTTATGTTCGATAGATGAAGATATGGCTGTCATCAAGGGCTTGAATGTGCCATTATTTCAATTTTGCATCAAATTAATTTTATCTATTTCGATTGCTATAACGGTAAATATAGTTGGAATTTTACTTATGGTTGCGATGCTGATTATTCCTGCTTCTATTGCAAGGTTGATCTCACGATCCCCAAAAGAAATGATAATTTTAAGTATATTCATATCTTTAGTTTCTGGAATCTTATCAGCTTATTGTTCTATAGGTTTTGATATACCTTACGGCCCATTACTTGCAATAATATTATCAACTCTTTATCTTTATTCGTTATTTTTGAAGAGTTAATAGTGTTTCCCTTCTTAACCTTAAACCCTTATGGATTAGTTTATAACAGGTCCGGTTTTTTTTCAAAATCTATTAGCAAACTTTTTCTAGTTAAAAATGATTTTACAGGTTCAAGATTTGCAGAAGTAAAATCAAAGATATACTGCTTTAAGTCTATGGATCGCCTATCGTTATTGATATAATTGTGATAAAGCTTATGGCTTTCTAGCCCTTTGCGTCTTTTTATTGTTGTGAGGTCCACGTCAATTTGTGACAGAGTGAGTCTATTCCTAATTTGCTCAGTTTTAATTTCAGCTTCGCCGTTATAATCCCCAATTTGTCCATTTTTGTGTATTATTCTGTGACATGGAATTATTACCCCGAAATTATTTGCTTTGCATGCATTTGCGCAAGCCCTTGCCGCGGCCGGCTTAGAAACTAACCTTGCAAGACCAGTATAACTAATAGTAGAACCAAAGAGTGTGCCGCTAATTGCTTTGTAGACCATTGTTTGAAACTCAGTTCCATCTATTTTTAATTTTACTGAAAAAGTCTTGCTTTTTTTAGAGAAGTAACTACTCAGCTCACTAGAGGCTTGTTCTAGAATCCTATTTGTTCCAGTGCTGATAGTTTGACTATATTTGTGCTCAAGTTTTTTTAATTTGCAGCCAGTAGACTTACCATCAAGAAAACCTGAAAAATATAATGCCGTCTCGCTTGCAACAAGTATCATTTCGCCAAATATAGTACGAATGATAGAAGATTTCAAAATCATAGCTTTGTTTTGTTTGTTTGCAGAAAAGGATCATATAGCCCTAAGAATTAATAATACCAAAAGCAATAAGCTATAAGCTATTGGTATTACAGATAGAATCCAGTTTATTAATAATATAAATCATAATTATAATAGTTGTCAAAAAATAAATCATAGGTATCCAAGCTACTCCTGTAGAATAGTATAAATAAGTGGATAAGAATGCAGTAGGGGCTGAGATAAACATAGATCCAGTAGCATGGGCAAGGCTAAAGAGCCTATATCTAATTGACTTTGGAATAGATTGTTTTAAATATGCGAGTGCTGGCATCGTAATAAAAGGTATAAGCATAATGAGTAATAAATACAGACTTAAGGAAAACTGACTAAATTTTACCATCAATGTAAATAATATTGTTACTATAAAAAGCAAAAATGTGGCAATATTAGATACAAGTTTTTTGCCTAGGTAATCGGCGCATATGCCACCAATTATTGCAAAACACATGTATATCATAACACCAATGCTTGTATAAAATTGCATTTGATAATGAGGCACTATTTTCAGAACTTGAAAATTATAAGTTCCAAAAAAAATAATTATAAATTGATACGTGCTACCAATGCAACCTGCAAGAATAGAGCAATATAGGAATAATTTAAAATTTTTAGTTGCGATCCTAATAGAGTTATGATCTTTGTATAAATCGTAATTTGGGTCAGATTTACTAATTTCTTCGGATTCTTGGAAAAATTTTAACCTAATATATATGGCGGCAAGTCCCATTAGAGTGCCAGTCATAAATGCTATTCTCCATGAGTATTCAGGCATAAAGTCAAGAGAAAAAAACCAAGCAGATAGTGCTGCGATAAATGAGCCTAACTGAGTAGAAAATGTCACTGCGCCGTTACCTAGGCATTGTTTTTTTTGTGAGATCTTTTCGTATATATATAATCTTATACCATCAGTTCCTGAAGATACAAGGCTTGCAACGCACATTCTACAAAGAAGTAATATTAAAGCGGAAAAGACCCCTATCTCATTGTACGATGGGGTAAGGCTTATCACAAGAGAAGCAAAGGCCGTGCCAGAAAGACTAATAAGCATGGTTGCGAATCTTCCATATGTATCGCCAATTCGGCCAAGAATGATCGCTCCTATGGGTTTTGCCGTAACTCCTATAAACATTATAATGTAAGTGCGCATTAGCTGTATAATAGGGTCGCTAGTGCTAAAGAAATGCGTAGAAATTTTTGCCGCTAAAAAACCAAATAAGTGATAATCATAATATTGGGCTATAACGCAAAGCGCAGCAATAACAAAGGATCCTCGGGTCATCAACTATTTTGAAAGTATAAATTTCTTTGAACAATAAGGGCATTCTATGAAACCCTTGATTTCATCTATTTCTAGATATACGATTGGGTGATCATAAGGATAGTCCTTTCCTGAGCAACTGACATTCTTTTTGTCCGCGTTTATAACTTCATCTGACTGCATAATTTTCCTAAGTTTAAATTATTTAATGCTATATAATTTTTTTTCTATGGCAAGTAAATTATAGTATGTATCAAGTCTAAGCCTAAGGTTTTGTTTTTATATATTTTTCAAATTTATTTGTCTCGTTTTTGTGCTTGTCTGCATTTGGTAAGGCATCCTTAATTCTTGTGATATAAGGAAGTTTACTTGCTTGTTTTCTTGCATATGAAAGCCACTTGAGTAGTTCGTCTGACTCGGGGTGGATTGCGTTAACGGGGCATTCGTTTACGCATACTCCGCAGTCAATACATTCATCAGGATCTATTATGAGCATAAGCTCATCTTCTTTGAAGCAATCTACAGGACAAACCTCAACGCAAGTCGTGTACTTGCACTTTACGCACGGATCAGTTACTACGTATGCCATACTTCTTAATTAGCTTATCCACCCTTATTAATAATAAGTATAAGTATAATGTCAAATGAGCAAAAAACATAGTGATAAGTGGGATTAGCATTGATGTTTCAATAGCGGGACCGCCTAGCCTTATTATGCTTGCAGGTTGATGCAAGCTATACCATAAATCTACAGAGAATTTTACTATTGGTATGTTGATCAGTCCAATAATAGCGATGATTGATGCGGGTTTTTCAATTTTGTGAATATTTTTGCTCGCGCCTGCTATCATTAAGAAAACTATATAAAATATTAAAACTATTAGCATAGATGTTAATCTTGCGTCCCATACCCACCATGTTCCCCAAATAGGCTTGCCCCATATCATTCCTGTTGCAAGTGTGATTAATGTAAAACATGTGCCTATTGGTGCTGAAGCTAAGCACAAATAGAACGCAAACTTTGCCCCCCAGATTATGCATGATATACCGCATAAACCCATTATTGTATATATCATAAGACTTAGCCAAGCAGCTGGGACATGAATATACATAATCTTCACTAATATATCCTGCTGATAATCGCAAGGCGAATTTAACACCAAATAAAACCCAGAGCAAAATAAAAATAAGGACTTTATTAGTATTAGCAAACGCAGTCTTAAAGAATATTTTAAAAATAGATTCGGGTTTAGGAACTTTAAAAATAATTTCATTTTGTTATAATTTAAAACAAGCATTGGTTTAGGTCTAGAAGTAAAACAATATTGCGCCCATCTTGCACTAGAACATTATATGTATGAATTGCTGATCTTAAATGCATAGCCTCAGCTAGAATAGCTCTGTTTGATGCAAATAAAGAGAATGATTCATACGAATCTTGTTCGTTTGAGCCGTATATAATAATATCTACGCCATCAAGCTTGATAGTGTTTAATTCTTCTTTTGTTTTAAGTTCAACGATTTTATCCTGATCAATTAGTACAGAAGTTTCGTATTTTACTTTTTTGATAGTAATTGACATTTTATTATTATCATTGATACAAAATGACTCTATTAAGTTAATGTGCTCGCTTGTGTTCGCAGTTATATCAATTACTTGTAAGCCTGGCAGTTTTTTTTGCATTATCATATCTTCTCTCTTAGAATAATTCCAAATCCCATTTTTAAGTACTTATCGTATAGCTCGTCGCTAAAGGCTTACACGAGAGTAGGCTTCGTGACTTGCTCCTAGTATTATTTAATCCTGAAGATTTGGTATAAAGCCGATTTTATAAAATCTTAAGTAAATCCAAAAGCTTTGGGAAATATCGACTTCATTCTGGGGCTCTAGAAGCTATAAACCTAGACTTTTTGGCTTGTAGTACATAACCCACCAATCTATGAGTAATTTAGTTACTATGATAGCAGAAAACATGGAGCATATAATACCGATAGATAAGCTGACAGCAAAACCTTTCACCGCTCCTGTGCCAAAAATATACAATATCAGCGCAGATATTAGGGTAGTGATATTAGAGTCAGATATCGTGGCAAACGCCGCCTCAAACCCTTTATTTATAGCAAATCCTTGAGATACTGATGCTTTTCTTGATTCTTCCCGAATTCTTTCGAAAATTAAGACATTTGCATCAACTGCCATGCCGATTGTTAAAATAATACCTGCTATACCTGGTAGAGTTAATGTTGCGCCTATAATAGTGAGTAGGGCGACAATGTATGTCATACTGAGAACTAATGCTATATTTGCAAAAAAACCAAGTATTCCATAGGACCAGAGCATAAAGATCGCAACTCCAACAAAACCAATAATCCCGGCTCTTTTTCCTGATTCAATAGAATCTGATCCTAGTTCAGGACCTATTAATTTTTCTTCCACTATCTCAAGCGGCGCTGGTAATGCTCCTGCTCTTAGCATGAGAGCAAGTTCCTCAGCTCCATCAAGAGTAAAACTACCTGAAATTAAACCAGATCCTCCAGTAATAGGTTCATTGACTGATGGGGCGCTTAGGATTTTATCGTCTAACACTATCGCTATCCTTTTTCCTTTGGCATATTTTGTTGCTTCTGCGAATAATTTTGTACCGGTTGTATTTAAAGCAAAACTAACTGCTGGCTCATTATTATGCGTGAAGGTTGCTTGTGCATATGTGAGCATATCGCCTGTTAAAATCGGAGTTTTTTCTATTTGAATTGGCTCTAACCCCTCATATTCATTCTTGAAATTTAGCAGTAAAGTGGCTTTTTTATGGTTTTCCGAACTTTCAATGTGCGAGGAATATGAATCAACCACTCTGTGAAATGAAAGTTTAGCAGTTTGCCCAAGTATTTTTTTCAAATACTCTGGATTTTCTTCTCCCGGGACTTGCAAAATAATATAATCATCTCCTTGTTTTTGTATTGTAGGTTCTTTAGTGCCGGTACTATCAACCCTCATTCTCACAATTTCTATTGATTGGTCAAATACGTTTGCTTTTAGTTCAAGAAGCTTGAATTTTGTATATATGAGGCGAATATTTTCTTCTTGTAAAGTAATGTCTACATGTTTTTCAATATTCTTCACCGCAGTTTCTACTTGACTTGCTTGCTCCTTCGATCTAAGAGAGAAATTTATCGTATTATCTTTGATAGAGAAATTTTTGTACCCAATTTTCTTGCTTTGAAGCTCCTTTCGAATTTGATCTGCCAATATTGAGAGTTGGTCATCAATATATTTATTAAATTCTACTTTTAACAACAGGTGGGAGCCTCCTTTAAGGTCAAGGCCTAAATTAAGAGTTTTATTTGTTATAAAGTGCAAGGGATTTGTCACAAGAAAATTTGGAAGAGCATATATTATTGCTACTAGTGTGATAATAGCTGTAATTATTAGCTTAAAGTATGAAAGATGTTTCATAATTATCCTACTTATACATGAGTGACTAACGAATGAACATTTAAGATCGACTAGAACTCTTTTGGACACTATACCCTTATACCAATTCCAATTTTTAAATGATCAAGCTAAACGATCGAGCTAAATGATCAAAGCGAATTGGAGTTAGATTTTCCTGTAGCACGTTTTATATAAGCTCTGCACATAAGTCCTGCCCTGAAATTCATATAAGAGTTTCATTCCAGAGATTTGGTATTGGAGGCAATTGCAGATTGCCCACGCAATTAGCGCAAGGTTCCTCACGTACCTCAAGTTACGCCTAGTGGATTTAGCGCTTTCCGCGTGCTTCACCAGGATTTGCTCGCAAGGAAACTAAGTTTTTCGAAGAGATCTATTATACCAAATCCCATTTTTAAATACTTATCGTATAGCTCGTCGCTCACCTGGCATCTACTAGGCTTCGTGACTTGCTCCTTGTATTATTTAATTTTAGAGATTTGGTATTACACCGCACTAATTGCCAGTAGATCTTGTACTGGATCTCATGATCAACCGACAAAGCATACACGCATCATCATCACGCATCAATAGACCTCTCCTGACACTCTACTCCTAGAGGCAATTGCGTTGTCGCCTTGGCGCTCAAATCCTCATGTACGCTGCGGTTTTACGCTCCGCCTGCTCCAGCTACTTGCCCGCCAGGAGCGAGTTTCCTAAGAGGTCTAATAATTAAGGATACTCAAAAGCTAGAGATGTGAAACCTACACCTCGAAATAATTTTTCAGTTTATTCTTAGCGAGCAAAGCGAAATTTAGTCATGCCCTATTTACTATATTGCTTAACCTTCGGTTTGCTGATATAGTCTTTTATGTTGAATTAGCTACGTTGTTGACTCGTCGCTCACCTAATACTCATAGGCTTCTCTCCTCGCGCCTAGTATCTAATCCAACCTAAAAGACTATAGCTTGTCTATACGTCATCGTGAGTGAAATGGTACGATCTAGGATCGATCTAAGATCGAGCTAGTTCTAGATTTTCTTTTTTTACTAGATGGTCTCTTTCATCTCTCGCTAACAGCTTTACGAGCAAAGTGAAGTGTCTAGGTTTTTAACTTTTTACTAATTTTAACTTTTTACTAAATTGCTCCGTTGCCGTGCTCATCGCTGATAACGGAATACGGTAGTATATCCGCGTCACACTTATAAGCAAAGCGATCCAGTTGTGATTTTCAATAATTATTACTTTGAGTAAAACTCAACTACAAAGTTGACTTCTTGTTCAAAGGGAAAAGGAATATCAGAAGGAGAGGGCTTTCTAAGTAGTGTGCCAGTGAATTTATCTTTATCAAAAGAAAAATAGTCCGGTACTCTTCTATCGCCTTTAGCAACAGAGATGGCTATCACAGGAAGTTGTTTCGATGACTCCTTTACCTCAACTTTATCTCCTACCTTTAACCTATAGCTAGGTATATTCACTCTCTTGCCATTTACTAAAATATGACCATGACTCACTAGTTGTCTTGCCAGAAATATTGAAGAACCAATCATCATCCTGTACACAGCAGCATCAAGCCTGGACTCTAGAAATGCAAGAAAATTCTCTCCTGTGTTACCTTTTGAACTTGATGCTTCTAGGAATAAATTTCTAAATTGACGCTCATTTATTCTTCCGTAATGACTCTTTATTCTCTGCTTGGCTCTAAGGTGATTGCCGTAGTCAGAGCTTTTTGCTATTGCATTCGGCCCATGTGTTCCGGGTTTGTAATTTTTCTTTAAAAATGGATCTTTTGCATCTCCCCATATGGACGCGCCAAGACGTCTGCTAACTTTATACTTTGCGCCGAATTTTTTTGAATTTGCTTTAGTCACGTTTTACTAATCTTCATTTAATTAATTTAAAATGTATTATATTATCTTCATATCTAAATTTTAATGCGTAAAATAGTATGAGCCAATATAATATCATGATGCCGTGGAATTAAACCCCGTCAAAACTCTAGGAGTATATGTATTATTACCCAATCAGTCAATAATATTTTTGTATTTTTTTAGCAGGTCAGGAACGAATTTAATAGAATCAGTAATATTGCTATCATCTTTTTCTTGATTTTTATTCTTTTGGTTGTGTGTTTCTTGTCCTTTGATCAAGTTGCCAAGAGAATTTGTAAGATTATTTTGCTCGCTATTATTCTTAGGCTCTTCTTTCTTTTCATTTTGTTCTGGGTTAGTTGCTTCGTTTTTGAATGTTCCGGAGGTAAAAAGGGCCTTTAGTTCTGAGTGCGAGCAAAAATCTATAAAATAATCTAAAAAAATCTGCATAGTTCCTATGGATTTACTATTTTTAAGCCAAGTTGCATATTTTTCTTTATCAATTTTTTCAAGTATTTGCCACCAGTTTTTTGCGTTTTTGTAACTATTTGATGAAATAGATGCTGCTAAAATAAAAGTTATCAAGCAAAGTATAACACCGCGTAATATTCCAAGAATAAAGCCTAATATTTGGTCAATTATACCGCCTCCAAGACCAAATAGTACTGATCTTATTAGAAATTCAAATATACCTGAAATTATTCTTATTAAAAAATAAATTATACCAAAGATTATGATTTGTTGGAATGGACCAGGCCCTGTGTATACTGATAATATTTCTATTAGTATTCGCGTTGCCAAATAAGCAATATACATTGAAAAAATTGCACCTGCAGTGCTTATTACAGTGTAAATCATGCCCCTAGCAAATCCAATAAGAGAGGATGATGCAAATAAAAATAGCAGAACAAAATCGAAGTTAGTCATTCTAGTTATTCCACGATATCAAATTGCCATTAGAGAATTCTTTACTAATTTACCATGTAGGTTGTAATTTTGTTGTGAATATAGACTTCTTAGCATGACTTAACTTCCTTTTATGGTAACTTTGATAACAAAGTTAGTCTTTACTGGTATTTATCAGAAATATATATAGTATTACTCAATTTTTACAATATTCAATCAATATCTTAGCAAAGACTACTTGAATTATTTAATCAAGCTCTATATATGTGATTAGCAAGCAATAGAATTACTATAGTCTTTTATGTTGAATTAGCTACGTTGTTGACTCGTCGCTCACCTAATACTCATAGGCTTCTCTCCTCGCGCCTAGTATCTAATCCAACCTAAAAGACTATATTATACTTCTCATAAACAAGAATGCTGATTTGATCGTGAATATCTGGGCGTATAGATTGATTTATATAATATCCTAACGCACGCTCGCTTTTCAAAATCTAAATTCTCGAATAAAATTCAAATTAATATTGATGATTAAATTATATTAAGTGTATATATTCCAAGGAAATGCTTGACAAATGTGCGGATTTGAGGCGATTTTGGCGGATTGTATTGTATTTGTACTATGAGTAGCAATTTTTTTACAAAATATAAGAGTCTAAGTTTGAGTTCATTTTTAAAATAAAATATTTTTTATAACCGTTTAAGGTCATAATTTAAATCTAAATAGCTTGAAATACTAATGAAAATAAATATAGCTGTAATAGGCGCTGGAATATCTGGACTTGCATTGTCAAAAATGCTTGAAGATATTGCTACGGTAAAAATATTCGAAAAATCTTCTCGTGTTGGTGGCCGAATGATCAGTGAGCTTTCTGGTAAATATTCTTTTGATCATGGGGCGCAGTGCTTTACAGTAAGAACAAAACAATTTAAAGACTTCTTAAAGCCATATAGAAAACTCGGCATAATCCAAGAATGGAAGGGAAAAGTAATTAACTTTTTAGATGATACTTCATCGAGCCTTAGGGAATGGAAAGAGAAGCATTTAGTTGCATCTCCCAATATGAGTAGTCTTTGCGAAAAATTATCAGAGGGCAAGACTATAGAGCTAAATACAGAAATAGATATTTTACCAAAAAAAGAATCTGGTAAATGGAAAATATACTCAACTAATAATAGTCTACTTGGAGAGTTTGATTTGTTGATCAGTACAGCCCCACCTCAGCCTACTCTGAGAATATTTAGTAACCTGGATGCTAATTTTGAATTTATAAGCCAGAATAGTATGCAGCCTTGCATCGCTCTTATGCTTGGTTTCAAGGGCCAAAAGGATTTTGGCTGGATAGCAGCTAAAGTTCATAATAATCCTATAAAGTGGATTTCAGTAAATTCAACTAAACCTCTGCGAGAAAATGGCGATACGACAATTGTTGTGCATGCTAAATCTAATTGGTCGAGATATAATTTTGATAAATCTTCAGAAGAAATAGCAAACATACTATCAGGACATTTGTACAAAATAAGTGGCATAGATGTTCAATTTGCTGAATATATTAATACCTATAAATGGGCCGACGCGATAATTGGTAGAACCCAAAAAAAGGGTCCGTATTTTAATCCTGATCTCGGACTTGCTGCAACTAGCGACTGGTGTTATACTTCAAGGATTGAGGAAGTATGGATATCCGCTAAAAATCTCGCAAGTCAAATTAACCAATATTATAAGTAAATTAGCGAATGGTATCTCCAGCACCCATTTTTTGAGCATAATTTATACCGATTATGTGTCGGTCGCACATCTTATAGTCTTTTAGCTTGAATTAGCTACGTTGTTGACTCGTCGCTCACCTAATACTCATAGGCTTCTCTCCTCGCGCCTAGTATCTAATCCAACCTAAAAGACTATATAAGTTATACCAAATCCCATTTTTAAGTACTACTTCGTCGCTCCTCGCTCACCTAGCATGTAGTAGGCTTCGCTCCTCGCTCCTAGTATTATTTAATCTGGGATTTGGTATTAC